>JAEUTU010000028.1 GCA_016786925.1 Bacteroidia bacterium | reverse complement strand
AGAAACGGGCATTACGCCAAGCGTTTGACCTACAATATACACATCAAAATCCTTATCTAATTGAACAAAAAAACTTTGATCGTAAGCTGGAGTACCAACAAAAGTGGAATTCAAAACAAGTGATCCATCGTTTTTGATCTTGGAGACAAAACCATCGGTTTGTCCACCATTGTAAGTTGTACTTATGGCTCCAGCAGTTGTTGGATAATTAGCGCTTGCCGTTCCACCGGTCACATACACATTCAAAGAATCATCCAATGCAATGGCATAGCAAGCATCATCAGCATTTCCTCCAATATAAGTACTCCATAACAAATTAGAGAGATTCGAATCAAATTTAAAAACAACGCCATCCAAACCACCGGAAAGCGAAGCCTGAGCTACTCCGGAAGTTGTTGGAAAATCAACCGAATAGGTACAACTGGCCACATAGCAATTCCCAAAAGGATCAACTTGTATCTCGCCTCGATAATAATCACCATAATTATAAACCAAGGTGGGACTAGAGTTTACGCCATCATTTGAAATACCTCCAATATAGGTTGAAGCTAACAAATTTGTTCCTGTAGCATTAAACTTGGAAACATACAGATCCATTCCATTGTTGTATTGCGTTCCGTTAGGTGCATAATTCAAAAATGTTCCACCCGCAAATGTAGAATCGTATGCATTGGGGCCCATAGGGAAATCAGAAGAACCGGTAACTCCATAAAGCACCAATTCATCTTGCGCATTTACAATAATACTGCTTACAACTTCAGTACTGGTAGCACCGCCAAAATAAGTAGAGTATTGCAAGAAAGTACCGGAAGAATCATATTTAGTGATCACTACATCTGTTCTTCCTGAAGCAACAATTCCATTATAAGTAACATCGATTGCACCCAAGGTAGTAGGAAATCCTTGTGCAAATACGGTCCCGCCTGAATATAAATTTCCTTGCGCATCATAAGTAGCAGTCATACCAAAATTATCAGCAGTAGAACCCGATGAACAAGCAAAGATCAAAACAGGATCGATCACCAGCTCATACTTTTTATCATAACCACTTGGGAAAGAAAAAGAAACAATATTATTATCCAAAACAAATTCACATGGCACTTCCACTTTTCTGCCTCCTATCCATTGATAAGCATAAGGATTTTGCTCTGTAATTTCATTGATGCTTGTTTTGATCTTTAACGCACCTTTTTCAAGGGATAAGTCCTCCACCCCTTCATACTTCATCTGAATAATATTGGCATCAACAAAAGGAGAAACATAAAAATTATACTTCAAACTATTCTGCATCCCAATAACCTGCAAGTCGATTCCGGAATAAAGTTCATCATAAACCACCTCTTTGTAATTGTTTACATGCGAAGCCCACTTGGATCTATCATTTCCTATGAAATAATTATTGTAATCAGCGGTTTTTTGTTTGGAAATATGCTTTACATCCGCTTCAGCATTTCTAAACGCTACTCTGAATGCATGAGAATTTACAGGAAGCGGCTTGTCGTTTTGCTTCAAAACATGATTATGATGCAATGCTTCCTGATCATAAAAATTATATGTAAAAGCATTCGTTTCCAAAAACAGACTCCCACCATCTAAAAAAGCATGGTATAAAATATTCGAATCCCACTGATTTTTGTTTTCGGTAAACTTAACCGTATTTTGAGGTTCGGGAGTGACTACTTTTTGAGCATAAGAATAACTACTCAAGAGCAACAGTAAAATGAAAAAATATTTCATTATCATTTGAGGCATAAGTAATTCTTACATTTAGTATCTACCAAAAATAACACTTTTTACTTATAAAACAAAGCTTATAAGACGCATTCCATTCGTATCTTTGCAGCCATGAAAACAATAAATATCTATTGTATTCCCGGGATGGGCGTCAATGAGCGCTTGTTTCGTAATTTAAAACTGGAAGGCTGTTGCATACATCATATAAAATGGCTCACGCCTCTAAAAAATGAGACACTGCAAAGCTATGCCATGCGTTTATCGGAACAGATCGACCAAAGCAAACCCTTCTGCTTGATAGGAGTTTCTTTCGGTGGAATGTGCGCAATAGAAATATCCAAAAAGCTCAATCCGATTAAAACATTTTTGGTCTCCAGCAGCAAAATTAGAAATGAAATACCCAATATTATCAAGATCTGGAACAGATTACCGCTCTACCGGTCGTTATCCGACAAACATTATATCAACGGTGCCATGCTTTTTAAAAAGCAGTTTGGTGTTAATACGAAAGAACAAGAAGAACGTTTTTTAGACATGCTTCAAACGGCTCCAAAAAATTATTTCAAAGGCGCGGTTCACTGTATCGTTAGCTGGAAAAACAAAGAGTATCCGGAAAATGTTATTCACATCCATGGCGACAAGGATGAAGTACTTCCCCATAAAAAAATAAAGGCCGATTACCTTATACCGGGAGGATCGCACTTTATGATCATCAATAGGGCTGATGAGATCAATGCCATCATCAACAAGGAGCTTTTATCATTCCTGGAAAGTGAGTAATTTTTAATGCTTATCTTTACACCCATGCGATTCAGTATCCTGGTCATATTATTGTCTATTACTACTTTTTCTAATGCTCAAACCAAAAAGAAAAAGACGACCAGTTCTTATTCTAAACCGGACATAGCTGCATACTACCATTCACACCAATTAACTATCGATTCAGCACTCTCTCCTTTCCTTTACTATCAAGTTTATGAATGGATAGGAACACGTTATAAATATTCAGGCGAAACTAAAAAGGGAATAGACTGTTCTGGATTCGTATCAAAAATGTATGACAGGGTATATTGTATTCCACTGAGCGGAGGCTCAAGAGACATTTACTCGCAAGTAAAAGAAAACAACATAACGAAATCCGAACTAAAAGAAGGAGATATTTTATTCTTCAAGATCAGAAAAGGTCAAATTTCGCACGTTGGTATTTATTTAGGAAATAATAAATTTGCACATGCATCTGTTCAGTCGGGGGTAATTATCAGCGACCTGAACGAACCATACTATAAAAAATATTTTTACAAGGCTGGACGATTTTAAACTAACAACTATGGCTAAAACTGTAATTCTAACAAGCAAACAAATTGAACAAAAGATCAATCGTATTGCCTATGAAATATACGAAAACAATTATGATGAAAAAGAGATCATCATTGCCGGGATTGTTGGAAACGGATTTGCTTTAGCCGACCGCATTAATAATGTGATCAAAAAGATCTCTCCTATTAAAACAAAATTGATCGAAATAAAGATCAACAAGGAAAATCCTGCTGAAAAAGAAATAAAGATCGAGTTAAGCGACAAAGAATTAAAGAACAAAGTTATCATTCTGGTAGACGATGTTCTAAACTCAGGAAAAACATTAATATTTGGCGCAAAACCATTTCTGGTTACACCTGTAAAACGATTGACAACAGCGGTTTTAGTAGACAGAGGTCATAACAGGTATCCGATCAAAGCCGACTTTGTAGGATTATCTTTATCAACTACTCTGCAAGAGCATATTGATGTAGAATTAAAAAAAGGGAAAGAAGCAGCTTATTTAAGCTAAGGCTACTTCCTTTTGAACAAAATCAACTAACTCATCTACATTTAGGTCTTTCCCTTTTACAGTATATTGCGCTTTGTGATAAAAATCCTCACGCTTCTCTAAATGCTCGTTTATAAATTTTTTCAATTCGTCATGTGTCTTGCCATCAATTAAAGGACGGTGACCTTTTGCATTGATCAATCTGTTGGCTAATGCATCTGCACTCATCTTTAAATAAATGGTCATTCCATTCGAATTCATCAACTCCATGTTATTATAATAACAAGGTGTTCCACCACCACACGAAACAAGAATGTTCTTATTTAAGCCCACAATCTTTTTTAATGAATTGTGCTCCATGGCTCTGAATTCACTTTGTCCTTTTTGAGCAAAAATATCAGAGATACTCATGCCATATTCTTCCTCAATAAACTTATCGAGATCTATGAATTCAAAATTCAGCTTTGCAGCTATCTTTTTACCGGCAGTAGACTTTCCACTACCCATGTAACCTACAAGAAATATTTTTGCCATCAGTTTGGTAGAATTAAAATTTGTGAAGACATATACGGTTTTCCAAAATTAATGGAAGTTAATTTATTCTTTTCAAAATAGAAATCAATATTGGCGTCATCAAAACTTAAACGTTTTTCACCCCATTCATGAACTTCAGTCTCGAACTGCTTGTAATTATTTTCTTTAAACAAATGAATGATCTCCTTTTCATTCAAGTCAAACACTCTTTTCCCCCAAATAGTCACCTCCGGATTATCGATCTCTGCACAGCAAAATATCTGACTGTTCATTTCATCGAAGAACAATGAAAAACCGTTTTCCCAATAATGCCAAACGGTAGACTTAGCATCATCAACATCATCGAACAAAGCCACTTCTTCCGCTTTCCCGAATAACTTCTCAGCATCCTTCATAGATGCACCGAAAAGTAGTCCGCAAAGACCTACGCAAGGCTTTATTTCTAAGTCAATCGACATATATAAGTTATGTTATTTTGCTATTGCACCATAAATGTACAACATCTAACCTTATGCTCAACATAAAATTAAAGCTTGATTTCACAGAAACAAAAGAAGAAAAAGTACCTGAAAATCAGGCAGTAATAAATTATTTCCTATTTTTTTAAAAAAGGTTTTGCAAAATAAAATAATGCCTTTATATTTGCACTCCCAATTTAAAAATGGGAACTACAATTTAAGTGTAGATTAGATTCCGTAGCTCAGCTGGTAGAGCATTACACTTTTAATGTAGGGGTCCTGGGTTCGAATCCCAGCGGGATCACTGAAAGATCCTAAAGCCTCTCCGCAAGGAGAGGCTTTTTTATTTTCAGCAACATTCATTAACTCCTTGTTTCTGTCAATTTGGGTTTAGAAATTTCCCAGCAAAAGTTTGATATTTCAGCAAAAGATAAACGCTCTGCCAATTAGCAGAGCGTTTATCTTTTTTAATTAACTCTCACAAATTTACTCGTAAAATGTCTTAAGAACTTCGGCTCTTCAATGATCTTTAGCCCTTTTGCATTTTTACGATCCTCCATTATCTTTTCAAATACCTCTATCACATATTCAATATGACTCTGTGTATAAACCCTTCGAGGAATTGCCAATCGAACTAACTCCATAGGAGAAGGGATAAGTTTTCCGGCTTCATCGTATTTTCCAAACATCACCGATCCGATCTCCACAGTTCTGATACCGCCTTTTAAGTACAACTCACAAACCAATGCTTGTCCGGGATATTCATGCACAGGAATATGCGGGTATAACTCTTTTGCATCAATATATACCGCATGTCCACCAATGGGCCACATCAATGGAACACCCATTTCTTTCAACTTCTCGCCTAAGAAAGCTGTACTACGGATACGATAGTGCAAATAATCGGGTTCAAACACTTCTTTCAAGCCAATTGCCAATGCTTCCATATCACGCCCAGACAAACCTCCATACGTTGCAAAACCCTCTGTAATGATCAGTAAATTCTTACAAGCTGTGGCTAATTCTTCATCCCGTAGCGACAAAAAACCACCCATATTAACCAAGGCATCTTTCTTTGCACTCATAATAGAACCATCTACTAATGAAAATAATTCCTGTGCAATTTCTTTGTAAGTCTTATTTTCATACTCTTTCTCACGATGTTTAATGAAATAAGCATTTTCAGCTACACGACAACAATCTAAAAAATACTTAACATTATATTTTTTGCATATAGCAGCCACAGCCTTTGCATTTTCCATACTCACGGGCTGTCCACCACCACTGTTATTGGTGACAGTAAGAATAACACCACCAATATTCTCTGCTCCTTTTTCAAGGATCAGATCTTCTAATTTTTTAACATCAATATTTCCTTTAAAGGGATGAAATGTCTTGGGATCTTTCCCTTCTTCAATTACAATATCAATAGCTTCTGCTCCGGAAAACTCAATATTAGCACGTGTTGTATCAAAATGTGTATTACTGATAAATGTTTTCCCTTTTCCACCTAAATAACCATATAGTATTCGTTCAGCAGCTCTTCCTTGATGTGTTGGCAATATATATTCATGCCCTGTTAGATCATAGATCGTGTCACGCATATGATGCCAACTACTTGCTCCTGCATAGGATTCATCTCCTTGCATAATACCGGCCCACTGATTAGCACTCATCGCTGAGGTACCACTATCTGTTAGAAAATCGATCATTACTTTTTCTGAATTCAACAGAAAAGGATTGTAATGTGCTTGTTTAAGAAACTCTATACGTTCTTCTTTTGAAGTAACGTTGATCTGCTCTACCATTTTAATTTTAAATGGTTCTATAATTGTTTTGAATTCGCCCATAACTTATAATTGTTTATTCCACTTTAATTTTTTTCCAAAACTAAGTGTATTGTTTGTAAATTTTATAAAAGTTAAATCCAGCACCCACAACTCACCATGTATTGCCAAAGCAAATGGATATTTTTTATAATACGCAGATTTAGCATCCGACAATATTTCCTTTTCAGGCACAATAAACTTCCCTTGAAATTGCAAGCCCTGAACTTTTGTTTTCAAGAACTTATCCGGAACAATAGTTCCAGCAATATTATTATTCAAAAGTGCCTGTTGAATGTGCAGTGTTTCCGGATCAGATTTTATCACCAAACTAGTTCGTTCGGAAATAAATGCATAGAAACAGGTAGCACAATACGGAATATCATCCTTAACTGTAGCAAATGTTAAGGATGTTTGAGCATTAATAAAAGAAATAATTCGCTCATCCATAGGATATAATTTTGAACGAAGGTTCGTGTTTTTTACAAAACACAAAATGATTAATATCAGTCTGCCATACTATTATTTAATCAAAAATAGAAAGGCATAGCATTTGATTCACTATTTTCGTTCTATCAAATATTGCTTATGAAACATCTTTTAATCATTCTATTGGCATTTCATTCTGTACTAAATGCGCAAGAGCTAAAGCTAACAAAAGCAACCAAGCAGCAGATCAATCATGGTGCCGCTCCCGGCTCAACTATTAATTATACCGTTCTGCTTAAAAAAGACAAAAATTTCAAATGGAGCATTGATTCGGTCCATACACCTTTAGGCAAGTCATTGAAATTTAATGTCGTGAAAGTAGATGACATGAACGCTACCTCACCCAACTATCAAGCGGTAAAATGCTATTGCAAAAAAGATAAAGGCAATTACCAGATTACCTTCAGCACGAACAAGAAAAGAGGTGGCGGCAGACCCAATTCCCCTCCGAATAATATGATTGAAGTAGAAGACTTTAGCTCCGGTGCCATTATTTTCTATACGGTAAAAGGAAAGGTCAAACAATTGAAAATTGAGAGTTTCGAGGAGTTAGAAACCGTAAATGCTCCCTGAGAAAACATCTAAAAAAAGAAGGGCGAAGAAAATTTCTTCGCCCTTCCTTTTTCATGTATTTATTTTAGAACCAACCTTTTGCTTTGATACCTAATTCTACTTTTTTAAGAGCAGTGATATACGCACCAATACGCATGCTTGTTTTGTAATGAGCTGCATTATTCCAAACATTTTCGAACGCTGCATTCATTGAAGCATCATGTTTTGCATTTACTTCAGCTTCTGTCCAATAATGTCCGTATTTATTTTGAACCCACTCGAAATAAGAAACTGTAACACCACCACCATTCGCCAAGATATCCGGAACTACAATAATTCCTTTTTCTTGCAAGATAGGATCAGCCTCAGGAGTTGTTGGTCCATTTGCACCTTCTACGATCAACTTCGCTTTGATATTATTCGCGATCTCTTCAGTAATAACATTTTGTAATGCAGCAGGTACCAATACATCAACATTCGCAGTTAACAATTCAGATGGCTTGATCTCCACTCCACCGGTAAATCCTTTTAATACATTACCATTTGCTTTTACATAATCCAATGCTGCTTTGATATCGATTCCTTTTTCATTCCAAAGAGTAGCAGTATGGTCACCAATTGCACAGATCTTAATTCCTTGCTCGTTCAACAAACGAGCTGCATGTGAACCTACATTACCAAAACCTTGTACAGCAGCAGTCACATTTTTAGGATCAAGTTTCATTTTAGCCAAGGCAGCCAAAGTTGAGATCATCACACCTCTTCCTGTTGCAGCATCACGCCCTAATGAACCGCCCATTCCAACAGGTTTTCCGGTTGTAACACCAGGAAAATCGCCACGATGAACTTTATTGTAAGCATCCACTAACCAAGCCATTTCTCTTCCGCTTGTTCCCATATCAGGAGCAGGAATATCTTTATCTACACCAAATACATCTGCCATTGCAACTGTATAGGCTTTTGTCAAACGCTCTAATTCACCAACACTCATTTTGCGTGGATCACATTTGATACCACCTTTACCACCACCGTATGGTAGATTAGCTACAGCACATTTAAATGTCATCCATGCAGAAAGTGCTTTTACCTCATCATCACACACATCCATTGCGTAACGGATACCACCCTTAGATGGCCCTAAAATGGTAGAGTGAACCGTTCTGAAACCTTCAAAAACCTGCATTTTACCATCGTCCATCATTACCGGCAGACTCACTTTAACTTGTTTTTGCGGGTTTCTTAAAATATTAGCAACATCATCGGATAATCCATAAATCTTTGCTGCAACATCAAGTCGAGCAAGTACTGCATCAAACATACTTTCGTGTTGTTCGGTTGCTTTTGTGCTTGTTTTTGTTGTCATAATCTTTTTGTTAGGTTCCTTTATTCTATTTTATTCCAAAAAGGAACATTGTTAAGGTTTGCGAATTTAAAAAAAATAATAAACTATCTAAAAACTTATCGTTAAATGTACATTTTTTATCGTTAAAACACCTTTTGTAGGTATAAATAAGTAAATACAAAAGGAGCTGCCATGATCAAACTATCAAATCGATCCAAAATACCTCCATGTCCGGGCAATAAAGTCCCCGAATCCTTCACATTTTTACTACGTTTATACAACGACTCCACCAGATCTCCTAAAGTCCCAATAACCACCAAAATGGCAGCAATTACCATCCAATCGATCAATGAAACCGAAGTGTACCATCCTGAAATAATAAAGGCTACAATATAACTTGCTAAAGCACCACCGGCACTGCCTTCCCATGATTTTCCGGGCGAAACGCGTGCAAACAATTTATTCTTACCGAAAGCAGAACCTGCTAAATACGCACCGGTATCATTACTCCATAGGATCAAAAAGAAACCAAAAAGCACTTCATAATTGTAAGTGCCTGTCATAGTAACTAAATAGTTTAAAATGGAGAAAGGCACTGCCACATAAATGATCCCCAAAAGGGTAAAAGCAATATTCCGGAAGGGGTTCGCTGCTTTTGTATATAATTCAATGATGAAAATGGAAAATAATAAAGGAATGTTGATCACTAAAATTGTAGGAGCAACATAGCCGGAAGCAACGAGTGCATTCGAAGCAAATAGCACTCCACCCACAACTGTACCCCATACTTTTTGAGGTTTATTGGCACCTTTTTCGGAAAGCGTATAAAACTCCCAAACCCCCAAAACAGTGATCAAGAAAAATAAAATTGAAAACGATACTTGATTATAATACGTGCAGCCCAATAATACTGCTACAAATGCTCCTGCTGTTAGTGTACGTTTAAAAAAATTGTTCACCTAGATCGTTTTATAAAACATGAATATCATCTATCAAAAACACGAAGATCTCACGTGGACCATGAGCTCCTTGAACCAAGGTTTTCTCAATATCAGCTGTTCTGCTCGGTCCGGTGATCGTGGAGATCATAGAAGGTAATTGATTATTGTATTTTTCTTTGATAAATTTTAATGAATCATTGGTATTGGCAACCAACTGTGATGTGTAAGCAACAACAATGTGAAAATTGGAATAGAAAGGGACTCTACGACCGGACAATTGCTTGGAAGAAACAACCACACTACCTGTGCGGGCAACCAAACATTCACATAGTGTCAATCCAATGTCGGTTTTTAAAAGATCTGCTTCCTGATCAGAAAACTTGATATTTCCTTTCTGCAACAGTTCTTTGATCTTTGGCTCTAAACAAAAAATGTTTTCCCACTCATTATCTTTTGCAATAAAATCAAAGCTTTCGATAAATTCTTGCTCGTTCTCACAAAACACAAATTTACCATTCAATGCAGAAAAATTAGTTGCAAATTGAATTTCCAGAGGCTCTTCGGAAGATGAAAATATCTCAGAGGTCTTATCCACATCACCGATCTCTTGAGTCGATTTATGGATAAGTGCCTTACGGATCTTCTTTAATATTTTCTCTTTCGAGGTTGTGCTGTCTTGCATTCTTTAAAACAAAGTTGTTTTAGGAGGTTCCTGATCTTCTTTCTTCGTATCCTCCTCTTTTGCTTGATTCGAATTTGTATCCTCTTCCGCTACAGATGTTGATTCTGAGGTTGTATTCGCAATTTGTTCTGTTTTTTGCGATTGCAATTTCTCATTCTCTTCTGCCTCAATATCCTTTTCAAATCTACGTTTACCAAAAATATTTTCCAAATCCTCTTTAAAGATCACTTCTTTCTCCAATAGTTTTTCAGCAAGCTGAGTTAACAAGTGTTTATTATCAGAAAGTATCTTTTTAGCTCTGGCATAGGCTGTTTCAACCATTTTGCTCACTTCCTCATCTATCACCTCTGCTGTTTTATCGCTATATGGTTTTGTGAATCCATACTCATTCGCACCGGATGAATCATAATAGCTCAAATTACCGATCTTATCATTCAATCCGTACACTGTCACCATTGCGTAGGCTTGTTTTGTTACTTTCTCCAGATCACTTAATGCTCCGGTAGATATTTTTCCAAAGATGATCTCTTCAGCAGCTCTTCCACCCAAAGTAGCGCACATTTCATCCAACAATTGTTCTGTTGTCGTGATCTGACGTTCTTCCGGCAAATACCAAGCTGCTCCTAATGAGCGTCCACGAGGAACGATCGTTACTTTGATCAATGGATGTGCGTGTTCTAACAACCAACTTGTTGCAGCATGTCCTGCTTCATGGTAAGCGATCACTTTTTTCTCCAATTTAGTAATGATCTTATTCTTTTTCTCTAAACCACCAATAATACGGTCTACTGCATCCAGAAAATCTTGTTTGCCGATCGACTCTTTACCATGACGGGCTGCGATCAATGCGGCTTCATTACAAATATTCGCAATATCAGCGCCTGAGAAACCAGGCGTTTGCTTTGCCAAGAAATCAACATCAACTGTCGTATCCAACTTTAATGGTTTCAGATGCACTTTAAAAATATCTTTTCTTTCATTTAGATCCGGCATATCAACATAGATCTGGCGATCAAAACGACCTGCACGCATCAATGCTCTATCAAGGATATCAGCACGGTTGGTTGCAGCAAGAATGATCACACCGCTATTGGTTCCAAAACCATCCATCTCTGTTAACAACTGATTCAAGGTGTTTTCACGCTCATCGTTAGCGCCTTGAGAAACGCTTCTTCCTCGCGCTCTACCAATAGCATCGATTTCATCGATAAAAATGATACAAGGAGATTTTTCTTTTGCCTGACGGAAAAGATCACGTACACGTGAAGCTCCTACTCCGACAAACATCTCTACGAAATCAGAACCCGACAATGAGAAGAAAGGAACTTTCGCTTCACCGGCAACCGCCTTAGCCAACAATGTTTTACCTGTACCCGGAGGACCAACCAGTAGTGCTCCTTTCGGAATCTTAGCTCCTAATGCAGTATATTTTTTAGGGTTTTTCAAGAAATCAACGATCTCTTTGATCTCGATCTTTGCACCTTCTAAACCGGCAACATCATTGAACGTAATATTTACGTTGGTATCTTTATCAAATAGTTGGGCTTTTGACTTTCCAATATTGAAGATCTGACCACCGCTTCCGCCTCCACCCATTCTTCGCATAATGATGATCCAGATAACTATCATCAATACCAATGGCAAGATCCAACTTAACTGACTTCCCCAGTCGGTACGTTCATCTTTCTCCGGATAAATGATCTCATGAGGTAAAAAATCCTTCTGAGCTTTTTCAAGATCTTTGCTAAATGATTCTACTGATAATATTTTCAGTTTGTAATGCGGACCGGTTGATTTTTTATCCAAACCATCTTTGGCATACTGGGGTAATTTTTGATAATCCTTCCCGATATAGATCTCGGCAATGTTATCAGTTGGAACTACTACGATCCTAGTAACATGATGTTGCTTTAGCATTGTTTCGTAGAATTCGCCCGACTTTACTTCTTTTAAGCCGGCATTAAAATTCATTACCTGCAGAGCGATCAACGCCACCGCAATGATCCCATAGATCCAATAAAAATTGAAAGGTGTTTTAGGCAGCTTTGGCTTATTGGGAAGTTTATCTTTTAAACTCTTATTGTCTTGTTTTTGCTCACTCATAATTTTCTTCAGTCTAAAAATTTATTTTTTAATCAAATGCAATGTTAGTTATCTCCGCATCAGCCCATAGCGCCTCTAAATTGTAGAAATCACGAACATGCGATTGGAAAATATGCACCACAACGGTAACGTAATCTACCAATATCCACTCTGAATTCTCGAATCCTTCTGAACGATATGGTTTTTCACCGGTACGTTTCTTTACCATCTCTTCTACAGAACCTGCAATAGCATTCACTTGTGTAGTTGAATCAGCCTGACAAATGATAAAATAATCGCAAACTCTATTGTGGATCTCTTTTAAATTCAAAACCGAGATGTTTTTACCTTTTTTTTCCAAAATCCCTTCAACAACCGCATCAGCTAGAAGCTGTGTTGCATCCTTAATCTCCTTCTTTTTGGGAGTAGCGACTTTAACTGCTTTTTTGGGAGTAGCCACTTTACTTGTTTTGGATACTGCCTTTTTCACTGCTTTTTTAGCAGTTGCACTTGACGTTTTGGAAGCTGATTTCCCGCCTGTCGGACGAGCAGGTTTTGCCGGAGTCGTTTTTTTTGCTGCCGTTTTTTTAACTACCGTTTCTTTCTTTTTAGCCATTAGCTATTTGTATGTTTTTAATTTCTTTCTTTGCAGGAATTATCCCTTTTGCAATAAGTACAAAAATAAGGAAATCTTTTGCATAAACTCGCATGAAAACATTATTTGTAGGGCAAAATAGCATTCATTTGAAGTCTGTTGATTCTACCAACAGTTATGCCAGCGAATTGTTGCGACAAATTAGCTTGCCCGATGGCACATTATTCTACACATTTGACCAACAAAATGGTCGCGGACAACGAGGCAACTCTTGGGAAAGCGAACCCAGTAAAAATGTAGCCTTGAGCTATGTTTTGCATGCTAAATTCCTTTCTCCTAACAAGCAATTTTTACTTACCAAAGCAGTGTCTCTTGCTGTGGCTGACGTAATGACAGAAATACTCAAAAAAGAAGGGATCCAAGCCGATGTAAAGATCAAATGGCCAAATGATATTTATGTGAATGGGAACAAAATAGCAGGTATTTTAATTGAGAATATTTTAAAAGAAAATTTCATTCAGCATAGTATAATTGGAATCGGGATAAATGTTAATCAAACAATATTTACAACTACAACAAAAGCTACTTCGCTCAGTATTTTAACGCAAAAAGAACATAGCAAAGAAGATTTGCTCGAACTACTTTCTTCCAAACTGGAGGCTTATTATTTTAAACTTAAATCCAACAAGATCGTAGAGCTGGATTCGGCATATTTGCAACAACTTTATCAATATGAAGCACCGGCATTGTATGAGGCCGATTCAGAACAATTCACGGGAATCATATCCGGAGTTTCTGAGACCGGTAAGCTGCAAATAAAAACAGAAACAAGAATAAAGGAATTTGACCTGAAAGAGATTCATTTTATTTAAACTAATATTTAATAAAACGGATCGTTTTAAAGTTAACAGACTGTTTCAACGTGATAAAATAAATACCACTTTCCCAGTGCTCACTTTTCAATTCACAGGATAATTTTCCAAGAGGATCTGTTGTGTACTCCTCAGTAAGAATAGTCTTTCCCAACACGTTTACCACATGCAGGATCGTTTTTTGAGCTGCTACGCCATCGAATATAACATTTACATTCTCATTGGAGGGATTGGGATACACGTGCATAAACAATTGTTTTGCCTCATGAGTCTCTATATCTGTTAGTGTAAAATGCCAAATACTATCTATCCATTCGGGATGATCAATATATGGATTACGATTGTTCTGTATTTGGTAAATAGCATTGTTTCGGGCGATCTCTTTGGCGCTAACGGTATCCTGATGTGCCCAGATCAACAACTGATCCACCTGCCATGGCAATAATTCTGATTTATTTGTTGCAGCAGAAGTTGACCAACCCGCATCTTCATTCATATAACGTGTTGACATATAAAAATAGCTGCGGGCAAGATCTCCTTTGTATTCGTCTATAGGTTCAAATGCGGCAGAAGAATACCCTGTACTGGATGAAAAACCTAAAGTACTTCCGTTTAATGTGGTTGTGTTTACCCAACCTACTTCTGCATAGGGATAATTACTTCTGATATTATTTACATATCCATCGGTAGGATAAACATGAAAAAGATCTGATGAGGGGACGGTTTCAGAATTGAACCAGCTTTGTGGCCATGAATGTTCACGATTATAACAATCAGCCTCTGAATTATAAGAACCACACTGATCTGTAACAAATGTAAACTGATAAGGTGGTGTACCACCCGGAACATCGCTGTATATATCCCAAACTTTCCCATTTGACTTCTTATCCGTACTTTGAAAATGCGTCCACAAACTGGAATAGCTCACCGAATTATGATTTTTAATGATATTATGCAAGGCTAATTTTAAAGGAGCGCCAGTTAGTCCTTGCGCTGTATTATAGTAACCTGGGGGGATCTGAGCATACCCTTGAAAAATGGATACGGCAAAAAATAGAATTCGAGTAATGTGTTTCATGTGTTACAAATGTACAAAAAAACGGGCGTCCGGCATATGTGCCGGACGCCCGTATAACAATCAAACAAAAGAAAATTATTTTTTATCGTCTTTTACTTCTTCAAAATCAACATCTGTTACTTCTGCATCAGACGAAGCATTTGCTCCTGCTCCGGCATCCCCTTGAGGAT
>JAEUTU010000027.1 GCA_016786925.1 Bacteroidia bacterium | reverse complement strand
CATCGGGAACCAGCTTTTCTTTGTGTCAAAAATGTCGAATTCATTTCTGAGAGCGGATCCATTCAAACTTCCGTAAGCAACAGCTGTTGGTAGGTAAGAGAATCTGTTGCGTTTTAGATCTAATTTCGCAAGGTCGCGTTGCGTTTCGAATAAACTATATTCAACACGTTTAGAATAGTCTAATTTTTCAGCTGAAACATTGCTGGTAATATCAAACTTTACATCTTCTAATTTATCGGATAAGGTAAGTGTTGCATTTACATCCATCCCCATTTGGTATTTTAGAAGATATACACCAAGGTTGAGTAAGCGGTTTACTTTTTCTTGTTCTACAAGTAAGTTATTATAAGTAACGCTTAGTCTGTCGTAGTCAATTTTTTCTACAAAACCATTGTCATACAATGCTTTCGTATCATCCAATGCTTTTTTAATACGAGCTACGTTCGCATCCATTAGCTTTATTCTTTCCTGGTTTACCAGTACAGTATAATATGCTTTGCTAACAGTTGCAGCAGTTTCGATCTTTGTTCGTTGAATTGATTTTTGTGATAACTCAACAAACACTTTAGAGGCTTTTAATCCCAAGAAATAGTCGCCACTGAATATCAACTGACTGGCATCGAATCCTGCTGTAGCTTGGTATTGTGTTCCAAACTTTACAGCAGCAAATGATCCCGGAGGACCTCCGAAAAATTCAGCCGGAATAAGAGAAGTAGGGATCTCCAAAAAGTCTTTCAGGTCGAAACTGGCATTGATCTGTGGTAAGCCCATTCCTGTAATTTCTTTCACTTTTGCTTTTGCAATTTGCTCATCCAAAACAGCATTTTTAACATTGTTTTGGTTCTGCAATGCAAAATCGATTGCTTGTTGCAATGAGAATGCGTAGCTGTTGCTTTCCTTTGTTTGTCCATAAGAAGGAAGTATAAAGCTTACAATTCCGATTGCTATGATTATTTTTTTCATAGATATTGTTGGTTTATTTTATTCGTCTTCGGTTACTTGTTTATATTTATTAATTAGCTTATGTCCTTTAAGTGTGCATATCCCATGAAGGAAATGATCTAACATGGAGAGTTGAATGTCAACCAATTTAAATTCAGTAGGAGGGAATGCTTCCGGATTTAATCCCATCTCAACCTGTTCGATACGCATACGGGAAATGATCTTTGAATTAATATCTTCGCGTACAAGTCCTTCTTTTTTGCCGCGTTCAATTGATTTTTCGATCATAGCTGCCATACACTCTTGTTTAAATTCTTTAAAAAGACTCCATGCTTTTGGATGATATTTTTGCAGATCGTAAAAAATATTAGGATTTGTTTTGGCAAACATTTGAGTGATGTGTTGCATCATGTGCATTACTTCTTCGATCATGTTGGCTGCCTGATCGTGAATTTGATTGAATTCGCATTCATCCTGTTTTAATGTTTCTTTCATCAATGTTTCTACGATCTCATTTTTGTCGGAGTAAAATTGATAGATCGTTTTCTTGGATATCGCCAAATGTTTAGCGATATCGTCCATTGTTACGCTCTTGATCCCGTACTTGAAAAACAGCTCTTCAGCTCCTTTTAAAATCCGTTCTTTAGGTTCCATGTAAAAATGTAGTATTAAAATTCGGACGCAAAACTATGGAAACATTTTTTATTCCCGAAGTTTCCTGTGTGTTATTTTTTGTTTTAGACAACAAGTGTTTGATTATCAACAAAATAAAAAGAAACAAAAAACACACAAAATGTTTCCGAGACTAATTTTCGACACATTGTTTCCTGAAAAAACATTTTTGTGGTTCGGAAAAATGGACTATTTTAGCTTGCTTAATTAGAATTCAACAAAACAAACAGTCATAATGAAAAAAATAATTTTATCGATTACACTTTTTGTACTTGCAGTATCAGCATCTTTTGCTCAAGATAACTGGATAAGAGTGGTTTCTGAAGGGATAAATAGTTTTGGAAACAGAAATTTTAATTCTCTAGAATTGTTCAATGGACAGCTTTACGTTGCATCCGGGTCTACGGATGGGCATGTGTACAGGACCTCTACCGGAAATCCGAATGATTGGCAGGAGGTATTCTACAGAGACTCTATTACTTCGGTGAATGCTTTAGCAACAACAACAGCCGGTGGAGGAAAAATGTTTGCTGTTACAAAAGGTTTTAGTGCTGCTCCTGCTGTTTATCAATCAACAGATGGCGTTAACTGGACTACTTTTTACAGAAATCCAAGTTACAATGATGTTGTACACATTTTTCCTTTCAAAGGGACGGGAGTGGAAGATTCTATTTATGTTGTATTAGATGTTTGGCCAAGCAATGTGGTTATGAGAGCTGCCTATAACACGACCGATTCTACAGGTTATTTTGGTGGATGGGATACTGTTTTAGATTTTAATGTGGTTGCAAGTGGCACAAGAATTACAGATATTCAAGAGCATAACGGGAAGATATTTTTAGCAACTAGTCAGTCTACTATTTGGAGCTCTGCCGATGGCTTTAACTGGTCACAAAATGCAGCCGTTGGAAATGGATTTGGAAATCCAAATACTTATTCCATTCGATCATTACAATCTTTTGGTGGATTTCTATATGCGGGAACAGAGAACGGAACAGATGGGGCTCAGCTTTATCGTACGAACGATGAAGTGAGTTGGCCACTGATTTATCAGTTCGCTGATACACTTAATACTGTTTCCGGATTGTTTAATGAGGATGGTAAGCTTTGGGCGGCATTAAAGCCGGATGCCTTTGATTATGGAGTAAGTATTTACAAGTCTGTTGACGGTGCAACATTTTCTTTGTCTGCAGCAAATGGTTTTGGCAATCTTGAAAACAACGGGAATGATTCTTACATGAAAACCTTTGGGAATAATATTTACTGGACCGGGGAGCATTATTTTGCAGGTAGATCTGGAGTAAATAGAGGCGGTCCAATGGGTGGGGCAGAGGTTTGGAGATTGTGTACGACAACTCCACCGACACTTAGTTTAGGTCCGGACCAAACTGTTTGTCAAAATGTGGAGGTTGTGTTAGATGCTGGTGTGGCAAGTAGTTATGCTTGGAGTACCGGTGACACAACACAAACCACTACAATCTATACCCCGGGATCTTATACAGCATCTATAGTTGGAACTAATGGCTGTTCTGCTATAGATACTGTTGTAATCAATCACATAACATCACCATCGGCCTATATCATTTCTCCTTATGGTTCGGCTACGATCTGTAAAGACTCGTCAATAAACATTAGTGCTAGTGCAAATTCGAACTTATTGATCCCTTTTGCACCAATACATAAACCAACTAGCAATTTAATTACAGATTATTTTTATTCATACGATACCATTGCTGTGTCTGGAATTGTTGATTCGGCCGGAACAGCACTTTACTCTGTTACAATCGACAGTCTTGACCATACCTATATTAGTGATGTTGAGCTTAGATTATATGCGCCCAATGGATCTTCTGTAAAATTGACCAGCGGTTATTCCGGTGGAGGGCAAAGTATGGTCGGTGCTGAATTTAGTATGTCGGGAATAAATTTACTAAATACAAGTTCATCGCCATTTACTGGAACTTGGTATCCTGAAGAACCATTCTATTGGTTATATGGAAACTCAAATGGAAATTGGAGGTTAGAATTATATGACCATTATTCTGGTGACTCAGGTATATTAAAAGGATGGAGTATACGTTTTGCAGCGGCTGATACGGTAATGACCTATTCTTGGACACCAGCTGCAGGTTTGTCTTCAACAAACACGTTGAATACAGTAGCAACTCCGATGCAAACAACCACCTACACTATTTCAGTAACAAATACAATTGGTTGTACATCCACTCAGTCGGTAACAATTAATATTCCTTCAATTAATATTACTGTTGCGGACGATTCATTATGTTTCGGAGACTCAACTTTGTTAACTGCATTAGGTCAAAATATTATTTGGGCTCCATTTTCTACATTAAGTGATTCTGTAGGACAAAATGTAATGTCTTATCCTGTTAATTCAACGATGTACTATGCATATGATACAATTATGGGTTGTCCTGTATCTGATTCAGCGCTAGTTGCAGTAAGCCCGGCATTCTCAATTACCACAGCAGCTCCAACAATTTGTCAGACAGGTTTGGCGCTAGCTTATGGGGCTCCTAGCGGTGGAACAGCTCCTTATTCTTTTGTATGGAATGATGGAACAAATTCTTATTCAAACGATACAATAAATGTTTCGCCAAACACAACAACTAGTTATACCGTTTCCGCAACGGATGCTTTTGGTTGTTTTGCATATGACCTGACGGCAATAAATGTTACACCAAGTACTGATATATTCGGAAACGTAACATACTCCGGTGGTGCCTTATCGAATGGCGGAACAGCAGTTCTTTATAAATATTATCCGTTCTTTATTTCGTTTGATACGGTTCAAACAGCAAGCATCGATGCCTCTGGAAATTATCTATTTACTGCTGCGCCTTTTGGCGATTATATCGTTAAAATATTCCCTAACGCAACCTATCCAACAACGATCCCTACTTACTATAGTAATACGTATTTGTGGGATGCTGCTACGCAGATCGTTCATGGTTGTTCTCAAACGGATACTGCCAACATCGTGATGGTTGAGCAAATTGCACCGGTAAGTGGACCAGGAATGTTGGCTGGTAGAATTGTAGAGGGCAATGGATTCTCCCGTTTAGAAGGAGATCCAATCCCGGGAATCGATGTGAAGTTGGGTAGAAATCCGGGTGGAGCTTTGGTAACAAATACGACCACAGATGTGAATGGAGAATACTCTTTTGCAAACTTACCATTGAATGACGGAGGAGCAAACGGGGTTAGTTATACTGTATATGTAGATATTCCGGGATTAGGAAGAGATTCTTCTTATACCGTTTCTATTGATGCTACGACTCCTGTTCTAGATAGTTTGAATTACTTGGTTGACTCTACAACGATTTACATTGTTCCTACTTCATCTACAGGAATTAGTAATCCGGAGGTCGCTAAAGAAAATAAATTCAGTGTATATCCAAATCCGTTTAATGGATCAGCAACCATTGCGTATACATTATTAGCTGATTCTGAAGTAAGATTAGAGATATACAATGTGTTAGGTGTTAAAGTAGAAACTATTGCAAACACATCGCAACAAGCTGGCGACTTTAAATATTCTCTGGATGAAGGAATGAGTTCCGGAGTTTACTTTGTGAGCTTAACGATCAACAATAAAACGACAACACAACGAATCGTAAAAACAAAATAAGATAAATGACAAAGTCGAAAAATTATTTTACAACAAAAGCCTTTAAGGCTTTTGTTGTTTTTGGGCTATCAATTTGCACGTTCAATTCAATATCACAAACTGCGGATGCAGGGTTGGATCAAACAATTTGTGAAGGAGCATCTGTAACAATCGGTGGCGCACCAACAGCATCGGGTGGTTTGCCTCCATACACCTATTCTTGGGTGCCAGCCGTTGGTTTAAGTTCAGCAACTGTTGCAAACCCCGTTGCTAGTCCGACATCAACAACAACTTATACCGTTACAATTACAGATGCCAACTCTACATCTACATCGGATGTTGTAACAGTAACGGTTAATCCAGCTCCCGCTTCGATAACAGCTAATTCTAACACTCCTGTTTGTGATGGTAGTCAGTTGTTTTTATCCGGCTCTGTAGCTGGTGGCGTAACATTTAATTGGACAGGGCCAAACGGTTTCTCCGCAACCACACAAAATCCACAAATCAATCCGGTATCATTGGCAGCAGCAGGAACATATACGTTTACAGCAGTATCGGCACAGGGGTGTGCAAGTAGTGCAAGTACAGTTGTTGTTGTTAGTGCCTTGCCAACAGTAACCATTACCGGTATCACAGATGTTACATGTAATGGTTTATCGAATGGATCTGCAACAGCAACAGCTTCGGGCGGTGTTCCTCCATACAGCTATTCTTGGTCTCCAAGTGGAGCTAGCTCACAAGTGGTTACTAATTTTTTGGCTGCAGGTTCTCACACTGTCGTTGCAACAGATATTAATGGATGTTCTTCTCAGACAAACGCTATCATCAATGAGCCCACTGCAGTTACAATGAATGTTTTTTCTCCAACTGCTTGCTTGGGTGATTCTGCAACGATCACTCCTATTGTAAACGGAGGAACACCTCCTTATTCTTATGTTTGGGATCAGGGAGGAACATACTATTATACACCAACATTAACCTTAGCACCTGCAAGTTCTGTGACGTTTACACTGAATGTTACTGATGCCAACGGCTGTTATACCTATGATTATCCGGGAATAACGGTGAGCCCTTTAACCGATATGTACGGAACAATTGATTATTCGGGTGGGGCATTGGTCAATGGCGGAACGGCTGTTTTATTTAACTGGTATGCCAGTAGTATGGCTTTTGATACAGCACAAACAACAACAGTATCAGCTGCGGGAACTTATTTGTTCTCTTCAGTATCATCAGGCAATTATTTGATCAAAGTTTTTCCTGATACATTATTATACCCTACTACTGTTCCTACTTATTTTGGGGATCAATATATATGGACTTTAGCACAGGTTAAAAATCACGGTTGTGTCTCCAATGATACAGCAAATATTTTTATGGTTGAAGGTGTTGCAGGAGTTGGTCCGGGCATGTTGCAAGGAACTGTATTGGAGGGGCCGGGCTTTTCCCGTTTAGAAGGAGATCCGATCCCGGGAATAGATATTAAACTTGGTCGTAATCCCGGAGGAGCATTAGTGGCAAGTACAACAACAAATGCATCCGGACAATTTACATTCGACAATGTGGATATAAATAACATAGGTGAATATTATACCGTATATGTTGACCTTCCAGGTAGAGATAGAGATTCTACGTATAATGTTACAGTAACAGCAACAAATACAACGTTTAATCAATTAGATCATGCTGTGGATAGTAATTCGGTTTATCCAATACATCCGGTTACAACTACAATTAGCAATATTGATCTGGCGAATGAAAATCAATTTGTAGTATATCCAAACCCGTTCAATACATCTACAACTGTTGCTTATACATTGTATAATTCATCTTCAGTAAAATTGGAAGTGTATAATGTATTAGGTGAAAAGGTTCAAACAGTTGTGAATGGAACACAAGCAGCAGCAGAATTCAAGTACAACTTGAATAATTTAAACCCGGGAGTATATTTTGTGAGCTTGACCATCAATGGCAAGAATAGCACTCAACGGATCATAAAGATGGACTAAAAATTTCAAAAAAATGAAAAGAAAGCCATCAAGATCTGATGGCTTTCTTTTTTAGTCATAATTCATTAAAAACTATAATTTTGTACCGATTTTAAAACATACCATGGAAACATCTAGAAGAACAAAAGTGAAAGAGCTGTTAGATTCAACAGCATTTGGAAGTACAGTAATAGTAAAAGGTTGGGTGCGCACATTCCGCAACAATCAATTTATTGCTATTAATGATGGTTCTACTATTAATAATATACAAGCTGTTGTTGACTTTGAAAATACAGATGAAACTTTACTTAAAAGAATCACAACAGGTGCTGCTATTAGTGTTACCGGTGAATTGATCGAATCTTTAGGGAAAGGACAAAAAGTAGAGATCAAAGTAAAGTCGCTTGAAATATTAGGCGACAGCGATCCTGAAAAGTTCCCTTTACAACCAAAAAAACACAGTCTGGAATTTTTGCGTGAGATCGCACATTTACGTTTTAGAACAAACACATTCAATGCTGTATTTAAAGTACGTCATGCTTTAGCATTCGCGATTCATCAATTCTTTAATGAAAGAGGATTTGTATACATGCATACACCCATCATTACCGCTTCCGATGCAGAAGGGGCCGGTGAAATGTTCCGTGTAACCACACTGGATTTTGATAATCCGCCACGTACCGAAGACGGTAAAGTAGATTATAAGCAAGACTTTTTTGGTAAATCTACCAACCTGACAGTAAGTGGTCAGTTGGAAGGTGAACTTGCAGCTATGGCATTTGGCGATATTTATACGTTCGGACCTACGTTCCGTGCCGAAAATTCGAATACAACGCGTCACTTAGCGGAGTTTTGGATGATAGAGCCGGAAATGGCTTTTTATGATCTGAATGATAATATGCAATTGGCAGAGGATCTTTTGAAATATGTCATCAAACATGCGATGAGCACTTGTGCCGATGAAATAGAGTTTTTAAAGAACCGTTTATTGGAGGAAGAAAAACAAAAACCTCAAGACGAGCGTTCTGAATTAGACTTGGTTTCTAAATTGAACTTCTGTTTGGAGAATAATTTCGAACGATTAACTTATACCGAAGCGATCGAGATCTTGAAAAACTCAACACCGAATAAAAAGAAAAAATTCAAATATTTAATTGAATCTTGGGGAGCTGACCTTCAAAGTGAGCATGAACGCTTTTTGGTTGAAAAGCACTTTAAAAAGCCGGTTATATTAACGGATTATCCAAAAGATATCAAAGCTTTTTATATGCGTCAGAATGATGACGGAAAGACGGTACGTGCTATGGACATTTTGTTTCCGGGAATCGGAGAGATTGTAGGAGGATCGCAACGTGAAGAACGTTTAGAGTTATTGGAAAAACGCATGCAGGAAATGCACATTCCTGCTGAGGAATTATACTGGTATTTGGATACGCGGAGATTTGGCTCAGCTCCACATGCCGGCTTTGGACTGGGGTTTGAGCGTTTGGTGTTGTTTGTAACAGGAATGACAAATATCCGTGATGTGATCGCATTCCCGCGTGCACCTAAAACAGCCGAATTTTAACAGAAACCGAGTAATCTGATTTTTCATTAAAAAGCCCATCTAAATTTTTAGATGGGCTTTTTTCTTTTTACTATCTTTATTCGTTTTTAAATAACAAGTTGAAACAGTTTTCTAAAATATTTTCCTCGATCCTTTTGATCATGTATGTGCTAACAGCACAGGCACAGACCTATGATTTCCGCAACTACAATGTGGAAGATGGTTTGGCTCAGTCGCAAGTATTGTCGATGTGTCAGGATAGATATGGGAATATTTGGTTTGGTACCAATGCCGGTGGTGTTAGCAAGTACGATGGGAACAAATTTGTTTCTTACACCGAAAACGACAGTTTGATAAACAATGTTGTTTATTCCATTGCAGAGATCAAAAACGGAAATCTTTTATTTGGGGCTAACGGTGGCCTAAGTGTTTTTGATGGAAAGAAATTCAAAAATTTTACGGATAAAAATGGATTAAGCCACAATCGTGTATTCAAAGTTTGTGAGGATCATGAAGGAACCGTTTGGATTGGTACTGGGCAAGGAGTATGTATATATAAGGATAACAAGATTCTTGCGTTTGATGTTGACACTCTTTTAAATCAATCGAGTATCTTCACCATCTATGCTGATAATGCCAATTCAATTTGGTTTGGAACGATTCAAAATGGTGTTATCAAGTATAATCTAAAAACAAAACGTTTTACGTATTTTAATTCCTCGATGGGTTTGAGGAATGATTTTGTCCGTTCAATAGGAGAGGATATTCAAGGAAATATTTATGTAGGAACAGTTGCAGGGATCAGTAAGATCAATGGGCCTGGAGTGATTCAAAAAGTAAATATTCCGGGTGAAGAAAATGTTGCATTCACCTCTATTATTCCTGATAATAAAAACAATCTATGGTTTGCAACCAACGAAGGGATCTATAAATACAATGGATATGCTTACCGTAAGTATAAAGACAAGAATGGTCTAGCTAGCAACAATCTTCTTTGTGGATTTAAGGATCGGGAAGGAAACTTTTGGTTTGGAACATATGGTTATGGCGTCTCTAAGTTTACATCAGAAGCCTTTACTTCATACAGCTCTAAAGATAGTCTTCCGGGCGATTATGTGTCTTGTATCTTTCAGGATAGTAAAAAAAATATGTGGTTGGGAGTAAAGAATTTTGGAGTAGTTAAATTTCAGAATGGGAAAATGATCAACTTTAAGATCGATGTGAAGAATCTGAAAAATTCTCTAAAAGATAATGATGTTCAGGCGATAGCAGAGGATAAGGCAGGTAACATTTACTTTGGAACAAAAACAGGATTGAGCATTTACAATGGCTCTACATTCAGTAATTATAAGATAAAAGATGGTGTGTCAGACGATGATAATATTTATTCCATTGTGATTGATAAGCAACAAAAGATCTGGGTAGGAAGCGGAAATGGGGTGTATATGTTCAATGATGGAATATTTCAACCGATTGAAGCTGTTAATAAACAAAAAACAGATAGAGGGAATTTGCCTGTTTACTGCATTTTTGAAGACCGAAATGGAAGCATGTGGTTTGCTGTTGAAAATGGCGCTATCAAATACAATGGATCAAAGGTAGAACGTTATAATAAAGCGAATGGTTTTATAGATAAGCGTGTGAGCTCCATTATTCAAGACAAAAAGGGACATCTATGGTTGGGGACGGATGAAGGAGTTTTTGAATATAACTATTCATCGTTTCAGCAAATTGGGGAAAACGAAGGAATGGCTTCGAATAAGGTTTATTTAATGTTGTTGGATGGAGATTACTTATGGGTGGGAACAAACAAGGGTTTGGATAAGATCGATCTTCAGTCTTACTATAATAACAATAAACCGAATATTAAACATTACGGAAAAGAAGAAGGACTGAAAGGTGTTGAATGTAATTCTAATTCCACCTTTAAAGATGCAGAGGGAAACCTTTGGTTTGGAACAATAAAAGGTGCAACCGTTTATAATCCACGTTTTGACAAGATCAACAGAGAAGAAGCATTAACAAGAATTACAGGTATTCGTTTGTTCTTCCAAAATGCTGATGCCGATCTGGAAAAGAATGCGGATGCGATCGATAGTGTTTCACACTTACCAGTTAATCTGGTATTACCATACGATAAGAATCACATCACTTTCGACTTTATCGGGATCTGTATCACGAATCCCAACAAAGTAAAATACCAGTTTAAACTGGAAGGTGCCGATGAAGATTGGTTTCCGCCCACATCAAAAACGGAAGCAACTTATTCTTCACTTCCTGCGGGAGAATATACGTTCCATTTGAAAGCAATGAATAATGATGGCTTGTGGAACGCAAAAGATGTAACCTTTAAATTTACCATCCTTCCTCCTTGGTGGAAAACATGGTGGTTTTATACTCTCTGCGCCATTATAGGTTTTTCAGGGGTGTACACTTTTATTACAGTTAGAACTCGTAACCTTCAAAAAGCAAAGATCGAGCTGGAGCAAGAAGTTCAATTAAGAACCTTACAATTGCGTCAGGAGAAAGAAAAAGTGGAGGTGATCAATCAGGAAGTCATTCAACAAAAAGCGATCATTGAAGCGAAAAACAATGATATTACGGATAGTATCAAGTATGCCAAGAATATTCAGGAAGCATTACTACCACCTTTAACTAATTTGCATAAAGAATTTAAAGACGCATTTGTGCTTTACCTTCCGAAAGATATTGTTAGTGGTGACTTCTATTGGTTTGCCAAAAGAAATAAAAAACGATTCATAGCTTCTGTAGATTGTACAGGACATGGTGTTCCGGGAGCATTTATGAGTATTGTTGGAAACACATTGTTGAATGAGATCGTGACAGAAAAGAACATCACTTCACCCGCTGAAATATTAAATGAATTGCATGTGGGCGTTAAAACAGCATTGAAACAAAGTGGAGATACTGAAAACGAAAGACGGGATGGGATGGATATTGCGTTGTGTGCCTTGAATGAAGATGGAACCATACTAGAATATGCCGGTGCAAACAGGCCATTATGGATCTTCAGAAAGAATAAAAGTGGGGAAGAGTCATTTGAAATGATCAAAGCGAATAAGTTTCCAATTGGTGGATTGGAAATGGAAAATGAAGTAAAACGCACCTTTACAAATCATAATATACCGGTTGAGAAAGGCGATCTTGTTTATATTTTCTCTGATGGTTATGCCGATCAGTTTGGTGGAGAAAGAGGAAAAAAATTCATGGTGGGTAACATGCAAAAATTAGTAGCAGATATTTGTACGCTACCTGTGAAGCAACAAGAAGAACGTTTATTGCAAAACTTTATAGCATGGAGAGGTGAGCATGAACAAGTGGATGATGTATTGGTCATCGGATTTAGAGTATAATGAAATTCATTATGCATAAAAAAGCCAGAACATTTGTTCTGGCTTTTTTATTGATATCTATTTAACAATTGGAGGCGGCTCCATTTCGTGACCACATTTGTTGCAGGTTCTTAATTCTTTACTTCCATAGAAGTGAGCAAACGTTTCTTGAAATTGTGTCATAATATTGGTAAGAGGGAAATACTTCTCATACAATTTATTATTACATTTTTCGCAAAACCATAATAATCCATCTTTTTCATCGGGTCTGCGTTTTCTTTCCATTACCAAGCCAATGGTGTTTGGCCCTCTTCCCGGACTATGCGGAATACGTGGTGGAAGTAAGAAGATCTCGCCTTCTTTTATCTGAACAGGAACAGCTTTCCCATCTTCTTGAATCACTACTGTGATATCTCCTTCCAGCTGATAGAAAAATTCTTCACTTTCGTTATAATGGTAATCTTTACGGGAGTTGGGACCACCAACCACCATTACAATAAATTCGGTATCCTCATAAACAACTTTATTGCTTACAGGTGGTTTTAACAGATGGCGATTATCATCGATCCATTTTTTAAAATTAATAGGTCTGATTACGGACATTTTATATTTTTTAAAGTTTAACAGTCAATTGCATGGCAAAAACACGTGGAGGCTGCATATCTGCAGGTCGCCCGACATATTCTCTATTAAATACATTGTTTACGATCAATGATACTTTAGCCACTTTATGAATTTGATAAGCGATCCTTCCATCAAAAATCGCATCACCTTTGTTGTGTTCCGCTCGGTATTCTTTCATCCCAGGGAAGAAAGTTTTGTCTTCAAAAAACGAATCCATATTCTCCATAAAGCTGTTTGCGCGCATACTGAATCCTAAGCTGACTTTTTTGTAGCCAAATTCAATATCTGCTTTTCCGGAATGTTGGTAGCGGTATTTCAACAAATTGTTTTTGGTTGTTGTTTTAGCAGAATCTGTAGCCAGATCAAAATCGGTTTGACGTGGATCGATATAGGTATAACCCAACAAGGTCGTCATGGTAACCGGACCTAAGTTTCCTTCTCCCATTACAGAGAAATCAATTCCTACAATTCGAGTGTTTCCAATATTTTGTGATTGAAATCCGATGCCCAGATCTGCAATTGTTTGGTATGGAGGTTTTGGTGTTGCATACTGCCCGAATGTAAATTCCATCATATTGTTGTATTCTGTCCAAAATGCTGCTACATCCACAAAGCCCTTCCAATCACCCATACGAACACCTTGTTTGATCCCAATTTCGGCACTCCATCCGGTTTCCGGTGTAAGGTTTTTATTCGGATAAATTTCCAACCCACTGGCGCTAGTTCTAACAAAGCGCTCTGCTACCGTTGGGAAACGGAAACCTTGCCCGAAAGATGCCCGCACATACGTAGCTTTTAATGCTTGATAGTTTAAGCCAATGCGTGCAATTGGTTTTACTTTCGATTGTTTAGCTAATGGTTTTGATTTGTCTAACAACAGGTATACATCTTCTCTCGTCTCAACAGTGTCTGTTTTAAAATATTCTCCTCTAAGGCCGACAGAAACGTTTAATTTTTTGAAGAACTTTTTATCTATCTGTAAATATCCTGAAATGTTATTACTAAAGTGGTTGCCATACATTGCTCCAGAACGTACCTCGTTATAGTTATAAACCGCTCCCATTGTCCATACCAAGTCGTTTTTAAAACGTTTTTGATATTGGTATTCGGTATAATACACATCAGCAGTTGATTCCTGATTCGTATTATTTAAATTTTTTGTTCTGTAAAAACGACTGCGTAATGTATGTCGTCCATCCTTTTTAGTATAATAAGTAATAAACGGATCCACATTCGTTCTGTAAGTAGTATAATGACTCAAATCTCCGCCAGTAGGATAATAGGCCGAGTCGGGATTGACCCATATTAAAAATAATCCCCCTTTTGTTCTGATCGTATTCGCATTAACGCCAACAGATAATCCTTTAATTTTTTTGAAGCGATAACGCAAATTAATATTCGCACGATAGCGTTGTTCTGTTTCTAATTTTCTATAGCCATCGTCAGTATAAGCATTCGCTCCTATTACAAGATCCAGCTGTTTTATTTTTTGAGCATGATAGATATTTGTTCCTGAATAGGTAGGGTTTCCATCTTGCCACCAGATCAATTCTGTGCGTTTCGGACGATCATAAAATCCTCCATAAATATTGATCTTAGTTTCGGGTTCGTCTTTAGCATATGCTGTTCTGAAATTGATCACCCCATTTAATGCCGAACTTCCAAATAAAGCGGAAGAAGCTCCTTTGATCACTTCGATCTGTTCACAATTCTCAATCGGCAATGCTGTCCATTTTACATCGCCCGCATCGGCTGTCAGCATGGGCATTTCATCAACCATTAACAAAACACGGCTTCCTGCTCCGTAACTGAATCCACTGCCACCGCGAATATTCGCTTGCCCATCGATCACATTCACACCTGGAACCTGGTCAACAGCATTTTCAATACTTTGAATACTTTTGTTTTCGATCAACTGCGGCTTTAACACTTCCATCGATACGGTAACATCACCCAGTTTTTGTTCAAACCTTCCGGCAGAAACAACCACTACATCTAGCTCTTTTGAATCGGGCTCTAATACAACATCTAGCGTTAGCGTATCGTTTTCCTTTGCATCAATGTTTTTGACCTGTGTTTTATAGCCAACGAGTTTATATTCTAATTTATGTTTACCCGATGTGATCGTGTAAAAATAACTTCCATTAATATCAGTGGTGGTGCCTGATGAGTTGTCTAAAACAACGGAGGCTCCAACAATGGTTTCCTTTGTTTTGGTGTCAGAAATCTTTCCTTTTATATATGCTGCTTGTTGCGAAAACAAGGAACCTATAGCCTGAATAAAAAATAGTGGAGTAAGTATTTTTTTCATCTATAACAATGTTCTTATTTAATACATTTGCTTAACTATAGTGCAATGTAAAAAGAATTTTTGTTTTAAAAAAGTATGTTAGAGAGTCTGAAATATAAAATCGCTTTATCCTTAATTCCTAACATTGGAGATGTTCTCGCAAAGCGTTTAGTAGCCTATTGCGGAAGTGTAGAGGGGGTATTTAAAGAAAAAAGGGCAACACTGGAAAAAATACCCGGAATTGGGACGATAAATGTAGCCGGGATTGTTAATCTGGACGTTTTTGAACGTGTAGAACAGGAAATTCGTTTTATTGAAAAGAACAATATCCAACCAATATTTTATTTGGATAAGGAATACCCCAAACGCCTGACACATTGTGAAGATAGTCCGGTAATGCTTTATTTTAAAGGTGATGCCGACCTGAATGCGAAAAAGGTGATCAGCATTGTGGGAACAAGAGAGGCAACAGATTATGGAAGGTCATTGTGTGAAAAATTGATAAAAGACCTTGCCCCTTTAGAACCTTTGATCGTAAGCGGACTTGCATATGGAATTGATATTTGTGCGCATAAAGCAGCATTAGATAATGATCTAAAAACGATTGGTGTTTTTGCTCATGGATTGGATAAGATCTATCCGGCAGCACATCGTCCTGTTGCAGAAAAAATGATTGAACAAGGAGGTTTACTCACCGATTTTATGAGTAAAACACAGCCGAATCCGGAATACTTTCCTAGTAGAAACCGTATTGTAGCTGGTATGGCCGATTGTACCATTGTCATTGAAAGTAAAGTTGGAGGCGGTTCGCTCATTACTGCCGATATTGCCAATAGTTATAACAGAGATGTATTCGCTTTTCCAGGCAGAGTGGGCGATTCAACATCCGAAGGTTGCAATGCGATCATCAAGCAAAATAAAGCGGCTTTAATTCAATCAGCTACCGATGTGATGTATGTGATGGGTTGGAATGAAGTAAAAAACAAGAAACAGAATGTTCAAAAACAATTATTTGTGGAACTGAAACCGGAGGAAGAACTTTTGGTAAGCGCATTAAAAAACAATGAATCAACAAATATTGATGATATCTGTTTTGCAACAAAAATGCCGATGAGCAAGGTTTCTTCTTTATTATTAACGCTTGAATTTTCAGGCATTGTTAGATCGTTGCCCGGAAAGATGTACAAATTAAATTAATAAAAAAAGCGGTTATTCAACCGCTTTTAATTTATCATTGATAGTGCTTACCACTTTTTTCTGAGCCTCGATCTCTGACTTTTTCTTGTCTTGATCAGATTTGTTTTTCACAATATCCTGCTCTGCTTTTGTGATCTTCGCTTTGTAATCTTCAATATCTTTTTCTAATCCTTTTTTATCTTTCTCCAACGATTTTTGGTCATCTTCTAATTTCTCTTGAGCTTTTTGAGCGGCCTTTAATTCGTTCTCTATGGCTTCTTTTGTAGCTTTTACCGCAAACTCTTTTACGATCTTCTCTGCTATTTTGTATTGATCTTTATGTTCGCTTGAATTTAAGAACGCTCCACCAAGATCGAATGCCACTACAAATGTGATCTCTGCATCTCCTTTTTTCCCTTGAGCAATACCATATATATCTATCGTGTTGTTGCCACTGATCTCTTTAATCGAAGCGTTGTCTATAAAAATCCCTCCATCTTTGGATGAACGCTTACCATCATATTGTTTCATAAAAGAACGGAACGACTCTTCTGCATCAGAAGGGCTCACACCATAAAGTGTTACAACTAACGCATTGTTACTTGCTCCGCCAATTGTTTCTTTCGATTCTTTTACTTTTATCTTTTGTGCGAACAAAGCTGTTCCCATCGAAACGGCTAGTGCAAGTGTAAGTATTCTTTTCATAGTAGTATTTTTTTGATTTGTTGGTACAAGTTAAGCAAATATTCAGCCAAAACAAATTTTAGTCGTCAATATCTGTTACACCGCCCGAAACAATGAATTTCATTACCTCGGCAGAAGAGGCATCAACTACGGTAATATGATCTGTAGGCACGATCAATAAATTTCCGGAAATAGAATAGGAAAGCGGCATATACACCGCAACACAATTTTTACTCAAGTTTAATTCGCTTAAGTCTTCTTTTGTGATGAATCCTAATTGCTGGATATTATTTTCTTTATTGATCGTTACCAAAACGGGTTTGTTGAATCGTTTTTTACTCCCAACGAAGGCCGACATAAAATCTTTGATGGAACTATATACCGTTTTAACGACAGGAGTTTGCTCCAGCGTATTGTCGAGTAATGAGAATAAAGGTCGCAAAACGATGGAGGATCCTAAAAGTCCCATTAAAAAGATCAGAATAAGTGCTGTTGCTAAAATGATAAAAGGGTCGATGACCGGACTAACGATCGTACCGAACATACTAAACAATGAGCGGACCCAATCAAAAACTTTATAAACAACTATTGCGGTGATACCTACCGGAACGGTAATGATCAAACCTTGAATAAAATAACGAACAATTTTGGTCATAATGTGGCGGTATATGTTGATACAAAATTACTCAATAAATCGTATTTAATGAGTGGCGTTAGTAAGACCTTATTTTTTGTTTTGAACAAAAAAGGATCGATTATAAATTCGATAGTAGTTCTTTCTCCTTTTTTGTCAAGCCATTTACAACCATGTCATAAGAATGGTCGATCCAATCTCGTAATTGCTTTTCGGAGACCGATCCATCTACAATGATTGTATTCCAGTGTTTTTTATTCATGTGGTATCCAGGGATCACACAAGGAAATTTTTCACGTAATTCGATCGCATATTCAGGATCGCATTTTACATTGAACTGTAATGAAAGCTCATCCAAACCGGTTAGCAAAAAAGCTTTCCCCATTACTTTGAATACAAGCGTATCCGG
>JAEUTU010000096.1 GCA_016786925.1 Bacteroidia bacterium | reverse complement strand
AAGATCAAAAACGATGGATCACTTGTTTTGAATTCCACTTTTGTTGGTACTCCAGCTTACGATCAAAGTTTTTTTGTTCAATTAGATAAGGATTTTGATGTGTATATTGTAGGTCAAACGCTTGGCGTAATGCCCGTTTCTGCAGGTGTTTATTCTAATGCGAATAGCGGACAATTTATTTGGAAGATGACCAATGACTTGAGTTCGCAGATCTTTACAACCATTTTTGGAAATGGGAATAATAGCATCAACATTTCTCCATCAGCATTTTTGGTTGATTATTGTGAGAATATTTATGTTTCCGGTTGGGGTGGACATATTTTGCAAGGTGTTCCAACTAATAATATGCCATTAACAGCAAATGCTGTTCAGTCGACAACGGATGGTTTTAATTTTTATCTCTTTGTACTTTCTACAAATGCTACATCCTTGTTATATGCAACTTATTTTGGTGGTGCATCCAGTCAGGAACATGTAGATGGTGGAACCAGTCGTTTTGATAAAAAAGGAATTATCTATCAATCGGTATGTGCCGGTTGTGGTGGCAATGATGATTTTCCGGTAACACCGGGTTCATGGCCATACACTGCTCCGAACTATACACCTTATACTCCTGGTGTTCCTTCAACAGGAATTAATATGAATTCGAATTGTAACAATGGAACATTCAAATTTGATTTTCAAATTCCAATTGCGGATGCGAACTTTACAGTTGACTATTTAGAAGGTTGTGCGCCTCTTATTGTTGAATTTGAAAACCAAAGTACTGTGGGAGGAAGTTATATGTGGAATTTTGGGAATGGTGATACAACATCCACTGTTTTTAATCCTATCAGAACGTATCCTATTCCTGGCACATATCTGGTAGAGTTGTATATTTTTAATCCTGCTAGTTGTAATATATGGGATACGGCTTATCAATATGTTACTGTTCATCCTGCTATTACAGCCGATTTTGATTTTGTGAGTGTACCATGTTCCAATCAAGTAACTTTTAATGATTCATCTGCTCTTGCTCCGGTTTCCTGGTTGTGGTATTTCGATGATGGCGATTCTTCTCAAGTCCAAAATCCAACTCATGTTTATGATACAACCGGAGTGTATGATGTTCAGTTGATCGCTACGAATACTTTTGGTTGTAAAGACACTACTGTTGTTCAAGTAAATATTAGTTTGGCAAATACAACTATATCACCTACTGATACCATCTGTGTTCAATCATCTTCTCAGTTATTTGCAACAGGTGGATTTGCCTATAACTGGTCTCCTGCTTCCGGTTTAAATAGTACAAGCATTGCCAATCCGCTTGCTTCACCAAGTTCTACTACAACCTATACTGTAAATATTTCAACTACGAATGCTGCGGGAGATACATGTGTTCAAACGCTTACTACAACTGTTTTTGTGATCAATCCATCTTCTTTTAATATTATCGCTACTGCCGATAATGACACCATAGAAGAAGGAGAGTCAACGATCATTCACGCGATTACCAATCCATCACTTCCGGTTACCTGGCAGAATGGTAATTTCTCTAATCCTTCTTTAGCTGATCAAACAGTTAGTCCAACAGAAACTACTACTTATTATGTTTCCATATTAGATTCAACGGGTTGTCCTAAGATTGCCAGCATTACAGTGTATGTTTTAAGCATGAAGTGTAGAACAGAAGATGTTTTTGTTCCGAATACATTTACACCAAACAATGATGGGCAGAATGATATTTTGTTTGTAAGAAGTAATTCAATCCAGGAATTATACTTTGCGGTGTATAACCGCTGGGGAGAAATGGTTTTTGAAACGACTGATATAACAAAAGGCTGGGATGGAACTTATAAAGGAATGAAGGCCGATCCTGCAGTTTTTGCTTGGTATTTAAGAGTGAAATGTTACAATGGCGATGAGCTGAAAAAGAAAGGCAATACCACATTGATACGATAAATGAAAAGGATAGTAGCCATATTGTTGATCATCTTGTTTTGCAAAGACAATGTTTTTGCACAGGATATTCATTTGTCGCAATACAATGCTTCTCCTCAAAATTTAAATCCTGCGCAAACCGGTTTGTTTGATGGCGATTGGCGTTTGGCAGGGAATTATCGCAGTCAGTGGTCGGCCATTCCCGTCCCTTACAAAACATTTTCGTTATCTGCAGATAACCGTTTAAAAACGAAATTAAAAAATGATGTGTCTGCCGCTGGTTTACTTATCAATACCGATAGAGCAGGGGATTCCCGGTTTACAACCATGCAGGTGTTTGTTTCCGGCTCTTACATCAAAAAACTAAATTCCGACTCTACACATTTTGTTTCTGTTGCTATTCAGCCCGGAATTACTACAAAGAGCTTTGATGTTACAGCACTTACATTTGACCAGCAATGGGATGGCGATAGTTATAACAGCTCATTGTCAAGCGGAGAAAATTTTCCTAAAACACGTATTACCTATTTTGATATGGGAGCAGGCTTGGCTTATTTGTGGAGGAAGAATAATAGAACGAAGTTGAATGTTGGAGTATCTGCTTTGCATTTAACAAAACCCAAGCAATCATTTTTTAATGATAATAATATTAAACTAGATATGAAATTTAACTTGAGTGCTTTGGCTCAGATACCTGTTGCTGCTAAGCTGGATGTCATGCCTTCTTTCCTTTATCAAAATCAAGGCAAGTTTAATGAAACACTCGTAGGACTATTTGGGAAGTATCATCTCACACCGATCAACGGACAGGAAACAGCTGTTTCTTTGGGTGCTTTCTATCGTTTGAAAGATGCCTTTATTTTGGCGGCCAACATGGATTACCGGAATTTCAATGTAGGTATTAGTTATGATGTAAATACATCCAAGCTTATTGAGGCTACCAATAGACGTGGTGGTTTTGAAATTTCTGTGATCTATATCTTCAAAAAGATGGTTCCATTCGTTGCTAAAAAACGTGTTTGTCCAACTGATATGTAGTTTATGTATAAATCGAACAACACATTTTCTATGATCAAAAAAGCATTTTTGCTTTCATTATTGTTGTTTCTTTCTTCGGATTTTGCATCTGCACAAAAGTTAAAACAATTGTTAGAGGATGGAGATAAAGCCATGGCGGATAACGACTTTTTTAGTGCAGCCATCTATTACAATAAAGCCATTCTTCAGGATTCATCCGACATAGCTATACAATACAAATATGCGGAAGCAAGCCGGTTAAATTTTGATTATGATGTGGCAGATCGTTGGTATACAAAAGTATATAAGAAAGACCCTTCGGGTAAATTGTATCCCGAGTGTGTATTCTGGTTAGCAACGATCAAAAAAAGCAAAGGCAAGTATAAAGATGCCAAAAAGATGTTTGATAAGTACGCTAAAAAGAATAAAAAGAAAAAGGATAGTTATTTTGTAAAAAAAGCAAATCAGGAAGTGTTGGCCTGTGATTATGCTCAGCTTCTTGTGGCTCGGCCTGACAAGACCATAACGATTATTCATTTGGATAGCGCTGTGAATAGTAAGGTTTCTGAGTATGCACCGGTTCAGATCGATAGTGTACTTTATTTTTCTTCTTTGCGTGATGCAAAAGACAGAGATAAAAAAAATTATGTCAATTATAATAAGATATATACAGCTGTTCAGGATTCAATAAAGTGGCATAAAGCCAATGAATTGGATACATTGTTTAATCGTTCGGGGATTCATAATGCCAATACCTCTTTTAATGAAGATCAGTCACGAGTGTATATCACCAGATGTGAACAAAAGAATACTCAGGAATTTGTATGTGAGATCTATTCATCCGATTATAAAGATGGTCGTTGGACCAGCCTCAAAAAACTTCCTTCTGAAGTGAATCTGCCCGGTAGCAACAATACGCAGCCCGCGGTTGGTTTCTTGGGTGATGAGGAAGTTTTGTTCTTTTCATCTAACAGACCCGGAGGTGAAGGGAAAATGGATATATGGTATAGCACGATCAATAAAGATGGTTCATACGGAAAGGCGATCAATGCCGGGAAAAAGGTTAATTCCATTGAAGATGAAAAGACTCCATATTATTGTAAACCATGCCAGGAGCTTTTCTTTAGTAGTACTTGGCATAAAGGTTTGGGAGGCTTAGATATCTTTAAGAGCCAATATAAAGATGGGGCGTTAGCGGAGCCAATAAATTTGGGAGTGCCAATCAATACAAGTTATAATGACTTATACTTTAGCATCAGTTCTGATAAGTCAAAAGCATTCTTGTCCTCCAACCGTCCGGGCTCTTATTTCGAAGAGAAAGAAAGTTGTTGCAATGATATTTATATGTTCAAAATACCTGTCATAACTGAACCACCCAAAAAAGTTGATAGCACACAGGTGTTTGTTACCCAAATGAAATTATTGGTTCCATTAACCTTGTATTTTCATAATGATGAGCCTGACAAAAAAACGCTTGCGATCACTACAAAAAAATCATACAAAAAAGCCTGGGAAGAATATACTGCTATGCGTGAGCAGTACAAAAAAGAATACAGTAAAGGGGCTGCGGATAAAGATATGGATAGAGCGGTGAATGATATTGAAGCGTTGTTTGATGATAGTGTGGATGCAGGCATGCAAGATCTTGAAAAATTTGCTCAACTGCTGGTAAAAGTCTTAAAGAACAATGAAAAAGTAACGATCACCATGAAGGGATACTGTAGTCCATTGGCTTCAACCGATTATAATGTGAATCTTGCGAAAAGAAGGATCTCCAGTTTGAAAAATTATTTCATGGAATATGAAAATGGAATTCTGGTTAAATACATCAATAATCCGTTAGCTACTGAAGGAAGTATCACATTTTTAGAAGAAGAAATTGGTGAGTTGAAAGCCCGTCCCAATGTGAGCGATGATTATTACGATACTAAAAATTCCGTTTACAGCCCGGCAGCAGCACTTGAACGCAAGATACAGATTATTGCCATTTCCACTTTTTCGGCTGCTCAATAGCTTGTTTTTCAGATTTTTATCGTCATTTTTTTTCGTTTCAAGTTCCCTTAAAAATGCGTAAATTTGTTACCGTACAAATTTGTTATATGCGCAATTTATTCAAGATCATAGCCCTGTTTTTTCCTATTGTGCTTTTGGCACAACCCAATCAGCCTGTTAATAACAATGGATACAATAAATTCTATCACGAAAATGGCAAGCTATCCAGCGAAGGAACCATGCGCGATGGTAAGCCTGATGGATACTGGAAAACCTATTCGCTTTCCGGTGTTTTAAAATCGGAAGGGAACAGGAAAGATTTTCTATTGGACAGTATTTGGAAGTTTTATAGTGAGCAGGGTAAATTGGCTTTTGAATTCAATTATAAGGAAGGTAAGAAGAATGGCCTTAAAAAGACCTATGATACAAAAGATGGTTTTTTACTCACTACAGAAAATTATGAAAATGATGTTAAGAATGGTTCGACCATTTATTATTATCCGAATGGGAAAGTGAAAAAAGTCGTTCCTTTTATTCAGGGAAAAGAAGAAGGTATGGGCTATGAATATGCTCAAGATAGTACCATTATTACCATCACGGAATACAAAATGGGTTTTATTAAATACGAGGAACGCATTAACAGACGTGATGCTAATGGGTGGAAGCAAGGGATGTGGAAGGAGTTTTATCCTACGGGAATTATTAAAACTGAGGTCACTTATTCCGATGACAAGATGAATGGTTATCTGAAAGAATATTCCCCTAAAGGAAGTTTGTTGAATACAACAAAATATATTAATGGAGTATTACAAACAAATGTTCCTGAACTTGCGAAAGTAGATGTTAAAACGTATTACTATCCCGATGGAAAAGTGAAGTATGTTGGAACATACAGAGATGACATTCCGGAAGGTATCCATCGTGAATTTACTCCTGAAGGAGAAGTGAAAAATTCTAAGGTTTATGTAGAAGGAGTTTTAGTAGGAGAAGGGATCATCGATACGCTTGGCCGTCAGCAAGGGCCTTGGAAGGAATTCCATACAAATGGTGAGCTAAAATCACAAGGTGAGTTCTTGAATGGAAAACGGATTGGAGAATGGGTGTTCTATCATCCCAATAAGAAGATCGAGCAGAAGGGGAAGTATGATAAAAAAGGGAAGGCACAAGGTGTTTGGAAATGGTATTATGAAAGTGGTAATTTATTAAGAGAAGAAAATTATTTGAATGACAAACGTGAGGGTGTTATGACTGAGTATAGCGATAGTGGAAAGGTGATCACTAAAGGAGAGTTTATTGATGGTTTAAAAGAAGGGGCCTGGTTTCTTGAATTACAAGATTATAGGGAAGAAGGAAATTATAAAGCAGATATGCGTGATGGGGAATGGAAGCATTTCTTTTTAAATACAAACAAAGTAAGATATCAAGGTAAATATATTGATGGTGTTCCAGATGGAATACAAACTTATTATTATGAAAATGGGAAAGAAAGACAAACAGGAAAGTTTGTAGGTGGTATGAAAGAGGGGGATTGGAAATTTTATGATGAACAAGGCTTTTTAATATTGATCATTACCTTTAAGAATGATGTGGAAATTAAATTTGATGGTGTCAAAGTAAACCCGGAAGTTCCTACTACAGCTCCAAGTATCAAATAAGTATAAATGCTGAAGAATAAAACTAAAATAGAATTGATCAAAGAGGTTGAAAAACTTCAGCGTAAATTGTCTTCACTTGAGAAAAAGAAAGGCTCTGTAGAAAAACCGGCAGGGCGTCTGCTTAAAGGACATATTTGGGAGTCGTTTTTTAAGAATTCAGCTAATTTTATTGTTATTGTTGATAAGAATGGGGTCATTCTCGATGTCAATCGCATTGTAAAAGGTCTTAAAAGAGCTAATGTGATTGGTGCTTGTGCTTACGATTTTGTTTCGGATGCAGAGCGATCTAAAATGCAAGTGGCAATAAAAAAAGTATTTAAGAATGGTGCCCCGCAAGAGTACAAAATCACGGGAGTTGGTGCCAATCATTTAACAGCAAATTATTCGAGTCGACTTTCTCCTGTTGTAGTAAATAAAAAAATTGTCGCTGTAGCGATCGATACAATTGATATTACTTTAGAAGAATCAATAAAGGCAAAACTACTTCAAAGTGAGGCAAAATATAAAAAGCTTTCAGAGTCAGCTTTTGAAGGTATTGTTATCCATCAAAATGGTAAAATTGTAGAGGTAAATTCTGCGATCTCAAGAATATTTGGCTATTCCGAAAAGCAATTACTCGGTCAACCCATCTTCAAATATATATCACCTGACTATCATCAAACGGCCATACAAAAACTAAGTACTAAAGATGAACAGGTTTATGAGATGCAAATGCTTAGAAAAGGGAATAAACTTTTTTGGGCGGAGTTAGCGGCTCGTGAAATAGAATATAATGGAGATAGAGCTAGAGTCGTTGCTATTCGTGATATTGATCTTCAAAAAAAATATGAGGAAAATTTAAAGATAAGCGAAGAGCGTTTTAGAATGTTTGCAGAAAATGCAGTTGACATTATTTCCCGCTATCAGGTTTTCCCGGAACATAAATTAGAATTCATTAGTCCATCCGTTGAGAAAATAACTGGCTATACTCCCAAAGAATTTTATGCGGATCCGTTTTTAGGAACAAAGATCATTCATCCTGAAGATTTAAAAATATTGACCAATATGCAAGCTTCTGAAAATGGAAGCTTTGAAAAAAATACCCCCAAGCCTATAGTTGCCCGCTGGATCAAAAAAGATGGCAGCATTATATGGATTGAGACCATTAATAGGCCCATTTTTGATGATCAGCATCGTTTGATAATGGTTGAAGCTGTGGGTAGAGATATTACAGAGAGAAAACGACTAGAAGCAGAGAAAGAGTCGGGTGAACAGGCATTATCTCAGATCTTAAATAATATTGACGAGTTAGTTTATTATATCGAATTTCAAGCTGATGGTTCACGTAAAGTGAAATATTTAAGTGAACACATAGAACAAATTTTAGGTGTTAAAAAGGAAGATTATAATGCATTTGCCAACAAATTCATTGAGTTTGTCCATCCTGATGAAATAGAATCGTTAAAAGCAAAAAGTAAATTGATCAAAAAGGCTAAGACGACTCAGAAATTTATTTACCGGTTCTTGCATCAAAAACGTAAAGAATACATTTGGCTGGAAGAGAAGGTCACCCCACAGTTTGATGCAGAAGGAAATCATGTTGGAAACTTTGGTATCACAACTGATGTAACTGAACGTGTAGAAGCTGAAAAGGCATTGAAAAAGAGTGAAGAACGCTTTAGAATGTTGGCTGAGAATGCAATGGATGTGATCTATCGATACTCTGCTGTACCTACTCCTCATTATGAATATATCAGTCCTTCAGTTTTAAAAATGTCGGGCTATTCTCCGGAAGAATTTTACAAGGACCCTTATATTGCTTTTAAGATCATACATCCTGACGACCTGCATCTTTTAGGAGATTCTGAAGAATCATTGAAAACGAAGTCAAAGATCTCTTCCGTTAAAGATCCTACAGTTGTATTGCGTTGGATCAAAAAAGATGGATCAGTCATTTGGACAGAAACGAAAACACAAAATGTATTTAACGAGAAAGGCGAAAAAATTGCTATTGAGGGTATAACGCGTGATGTTTCAGCACAAAAGAATAGTGCAGAGAATTATAAAAGTTTGGTGGAGGCATCTCCGGATGGCGTGTTAATTCATATTGATGGTGTTGTCAAATTCGCAAACCCAAGTGCATTAAGAATTGTAGAAGCGGGTAGTTTTAATGAGATCAAAGAATTATCTGCTTTACATTTTATTGATCCGGAATATCATGATCTTGTAATTAGTAGGACTGAAAATGTTAAAAAGGGAGGCGAGGAAAATTTTGCTGAAATAGGAATAAAAACCTTAAAGGGTAAATCTCTTTTCATTGAATCAAAGCCTATCGCCATAAAATTTGACGGACTCGATGCTATTCAGGTTGTTTTCCATGATATAACAGCTCAAAAGGAGTTGATGAAAGAACAGTTGAGAGCACAAGTGGCAGAAGAAACGAATCAACATTTACAAAAGGAAATATCTGAGCGTATCAAAGCCGAATCAGAACTCAGAGAAGTTCAAAAATATACCCGTTTGATCATTGACAGTTCTATTGACATGATCTGCGCTTCTGATAAAGATGGATATATAACGGAGTTTAATCAAGCGGCACTCAATACTTTTGGATATACACCGGATGAGATCATTGGAAAACACGTTACTATGCTTTATGCTGTTCCGGGAGATAGGCAAGAAATTACAGATAGGAGAATTTTTAAAGAAGGTGCTTTTACTGGAGAGGTACTTAACCGGAAAAAAAATGGAGAAGTATTCATTTCTTTCTTATCGGCTTCAGCTTTGAAAAATGAAAAAGGAGAAATTATTGGTGCAATGGGGGTTTCCCGTGATATATCCGGAGAAAAAGAAGCTGAGCAAAAATTGAGAGAGCAATCAGCAAAATTGAATGCAGTTTTCGAAAGTAGTTCGCACGTAATTTGGACGATCAATCGTGAATATAAGATCACTTCTTTTAATACGAACTTTTCAAAACACATGCAGTTGCGATATGGGGTAAAAGCAGAGCTTGGTCTTGATATGGTTACCGGAGATACTGTTTCAACAGATGAATATAACCGTTTCTGGATCAATAAATACGATGCTGTTTTTAAAGGAAAGCCGGATTATTTTGAAACTAAATTGATCGATAAGCACGGAAATCTTGTTTGGCGGGAGATCTATTTGAATCCCATTTTCGATACCAATGGGAAAGTAATAGAAGTATCAGGAATAGGGCATGATATTACGGAGAAAAAATTAGCTGAAGAGCAGATCAAACAGTCCCTTCAGGAAAAAGAGGTACTTTTAAAGGAGGTACATCATCGTGTAAAGAATAATTTACAAGTAATTTCCAGTATTTTGAATCTACAGTCCTCTTATGTTAAAGATCAAGGAACACTTAATATCCTGAAAGAGAGTCAAAATAGGATCAAGTCCATGGCTTTTATCCATGAAAGTTTGTACCAGACCAAAGACTTCTCCAGCATTAATTTCTCAGAATATGTGGTCAATTTGGCGAATAATTTGATCCATTCCTACTCGAATTTTGACAACGACACAAAATTAAATCTTGACATTCAAAATGTTTTTCTTAATTTAGACCTGGCAATTCCATGTGGATTAATCATAAATGAGATCGTATCCAACGCATTAAAATATGCTTTTGTCGAAAAAAGTGAAGGTGGAGAGATCACAATAGTGATGAAAAGTGACGGTGAGAACTTGACACTGAACATTGGGGATAACGGAATTGGATTGCCACCGGATATTGATTACCGAAATACTGAGTCCTTAGGTTTGCAGTTAGTAGTTACGCTTACAGACCAGCTTAACGGAATAATTGAGCTGGATAGCCAAAAGGGCACGAATTATAAAATAGTTTTTAACCAGAACCAAGCTAAAAATAGAATATAATGTCAAAAACAAACATTTTAGTTGTAGAAGACGAAAGCATCGTTGCGAAGGACATACAACATAGTCTGAAAAAATTGGGCTATACTGTTGTGGGTATCTGCTCAAATGGAGAAGATGCAATTAAAACTGCAGAGGAATTGAAGCCGGATCTGGTTTTGATGGATATCATGCTAAAAGGAGATATGAGCGGTATTGAAGCGGCTTCGTTTATTCGCGAAAAATTTAACATACCTGTTATCTATTTAACGGCTTATGCTGATGAGAGCACATTAAGCAAAGCAAAGGTGTCTGAACCTTATGGATACATCATTAAACCATTCAAAGAAATAGATCTTCATACCTCTATTGAAATGGCTGTCTATAAACACGAAAAAGAGTCAGACATTAAAAAAGAGCGCGATTTTCTGTATTCTATTGTAGAGAATAAAGAATCGAAAGACATCATTTTTGTGAAGTCAAACTCCCGTTTGGTAAAAGTAAAAACAAGTGATATCTACTTTGTAGAAGCATTGAAAGATTATGTAGTGATCAATACGGCTAATGCACGATATACGATCCATTCTACCATGAAAGATATTGAGAAGAAATTACCTTCTTCTGATTTTATCCGTGTTCACCGTTCTTTTATTGTTCGTATTGACAAGATCGTTGCAATTGAACAACCGAACTTGATCTTAGAAGATGATAAAAAATTAATTCCTATCGGTGGATCTTATAAGGATGATCTTGCAAATCGTTTGAATATGGTATAATATTTTCTATAATCACAAAAAGCCCCGGCCAATTTGGCCGGGGCTTTTTGTTTATAATAATGTGGTAGGACAGACATACGCTGTTTTGGGGACATCGAGTTTTTTTATTTCATTGAAGCCTCCCGTCACATCCACAAAGTTGCTCCAGCCTCTTTGTTTTAAAATGGATGCGGCTATCATACTTCTGTATCCTCCGGCACAATGAAGTATAAATGATTTGTCCTTTGGAAATTCTGACAAATGATCATTGATCTGATTCAGTGGAATATTAACAGCACCTACTAAATGCTCAGATTCGAATTCACTCTTTTTGCGAACATCGATAACTATAGGAGAACCTTTTTTCAATTGATTAGCAAATTCTTCCGGACTAATGCGATTCACAGTTTCTACTTCTTTTCCAGCTTCTTTCCAGGCTTTAAATCCTCCTTTTAAAAAACCGATCGTATTGTCGTATCCCACTCTTGATAAACGGATGATCGTTTCTTCTTCTTTACCTTCATCTGTAACAAGCAATATCTCTTGTTTAATATCACTGATCATTTCTCCTACCCACATTGCAAAATTGCTGTCTATTCCTATGTTGATACTGTTGGGAATAAATCCTTTGGCAAAGTCAGCCGCTTTTCTACTGTCGAGGATCAACGCTCTTGTTTCATTTGCCACAAGTTCAAATTCATTTACATCTAACGGCCTGTAGCCTCTTTCCATTACCGTGTCCAAACTTTCATAGCCCTTTATGTTCATAAGAACATTTTTCGGGAAGTATCCCGGGGGTGTCGTTAATCCAGTTAAAAGTGTTTTTATGAATTCTTCTTTACTCATATCCGGACGTAATGCATAGTTTACTTTTTTCTGATTACCCAATGTATCAGTCGTTTCTTTGCTCATCATTTTGCCACATGCACTTCCTGCACCATGGTTGGGATATACAATTAGCTCATCACTCAAAGGCATGATCTTATTTCTTAATGAGTCAAATAAATGTGCTGCCAATTTTTCCTGAGTTAGATCTGCGATCACATGTTGTGCTAGGTCAGGTCGGCCCACATCTCCGATAAATAAAGTATCACCGGTAATGATCCCGTGTTCTTTTCCATTCTCATCAATGAGCATGTATGTTGTACTCTCCATGGTGTGTCCGGGAGTGTGGATCGCTTTTATGGTATAATTTCCAACTTTAAATAATTGTCCATCCTCAGCTACTGTAGCTTCAAACCCTGGCTTTGCCGTTGGACCATAAACGATTGTTGCACCGGTTTTTTTTGCCAGGTCCAAGTGCCCGCTTACAAAGTCGGCATGAAAGTGTGTTTCAAAAACATACTTGATCTTTGCATTGTCTTTTTCTGCTCGTTTGATATAGGGTTGAACTTCTCTTAATGGATCGAATATCGCTGCTTCACCATTGTTTTCAATGTAATATGCCGCGTGGGCGATGCAGCCGGTATAAATTTGTTCTACTTTCATAATAAGGTAGTTTATTGATTTCTGAAGCAAAGGTAGATTGCCTGAAAATAATGCACAGTGATATTCGTCACATTTTAAAGAAATAGGAGGGGATACCCAAGAGTTTTTCTACGTATTTCAGTAAGGAATGTTTTGTGGATTTTTCTTTTGAAATACTTGTGTTAATTAACGAACATCGGCTGTTCATATTTAATGCTTAAAAAACGAACCTTTAAAAATACCAAGCGTACAAGATGCCCAAAACTAAAACTACCTCTACCCGGAACCCTTTATTATCCTAGGATAATAAAGGGCTGGTGAAACAAGCAACAATCGAGTACTTAACTATTTTCTGAACTAAATTTTAATCTATATGAAAAAATATTCACATTCTAAACTTATGAAACATGAAAACGAAATTGATCATTCTAACAATGTTTGCTTTTGCCATTCAGGTAATGGTAAAAAGCCAAACGCCCGCCAACCAGGCTTTTCAACATAATCCAAATTATGTTTTAGGTTATGCTTATTACACCGAAGAAGAGCGTAGAACCTTTTCTATGGTACAAGATCCATCAGAACTGTACATACAGTCAGAACAATTCATCGAAAAAGCTCAAAAGCTAAAAAATGATGCGCGAACCAAACAAGGCGCTGAACGTGATCGTCTCAACAAAGAGGTCAAAGAATTATACAAAAAGGCAGAAGTATGCCAATTAGCTGCATCCGAGCTTTTAGCATACTATAACAGAGTTGAGTTTAGTATTTGTAAAGCTTCTTTTATTACACTGTTAAATTGTTATTCCGAAACTGATAGTGTTACCATTCAATCGAAAAAAATATTGTTAGTCGCAGTTAGAGCTTTTCGTTTAGCAAAAGAAATGCGCGAAGAGGCCTATGCTCAAACCTCTAATGCAGCTATCATTGCTAATCTGCGATTAGCCGAAGAAAAAGAATTGCTGGCACTCCGTAAATTGGTGGAAGCAAGAGAATTGTTAAAAACAGGAATACCAATTATATTAGCAACCCGATAAAAATAAAAAGCCGAAACATTGTTTCGGCTTTTTATTTTTATTCTACATTGATTCGATACTTTAATACATTGGCGTAATCTCTTCCCAATTTATTTCCATAATCTTCATACGACTTTTTAGCCCAGGCCAGTGCTTCATCAGTTTTGCCAAGCACTTCGCATGCTACAGCCAAGTTCAAACAAGCTCTGCCTGCATTTTTACCGCTCGATTTTTGAGCAATATCCAGCCATACATCATAAGCACCTTTCCAGTTCGCTACTTCCGATTTTCTGAATCCGGCTCTGAACTGTTCTTTGAAAGCTCCTTTCCCTTTTTTGTACAGATCACGTTTTACATAGTAATAACTTGGTAAAAAGCGATAGATATATTGTTCACCTGCTGCATAAGCCGTTTGTGGAAGCGCTTCCGGTGGAGGAAGATTGATGGCTCCACCGGTATTGAATGTCAAATAGTTGGTAGATTGGTATTGATCGATTATTTTTTTGTTCACCGGATCATACATTCTCCAATAAGCTACTACATTCATTCGTATTTGGCTGGGTGGTGCTGTAGTTCCTGTAGCACCCGCTAATACACTGTTGAGTTGATTGTTCACAGCACTTGCAAGGAGGTCGGAATTGGAATCAAACATTTCTAAAACAAGTAAAGCATCTGCTTTGGTAGAATCACAGATCTGTTGTACGATCTTCCAGTCAAGTATATCCGGTGTAACACGGGTGCCTGTTCCCATTAATCTTGTTTTTGCAGGAAATACTACAGAGATCCCTTGATGTCCGTTAAAACGATCGTATATTGCTTTTAAGCATTCGTCCGATGCTAATTTATCCGATCCTGCTATCTCACCAGTTAGAATCGCTTCAGCTACATTATTTGTATTACTTTCCTTAGGTGATAGGCAACGGTTCACGATCGCGATCGTTTTGATGTTGTCAGGAAGATACATGGAAGGCTCGTTTGGATATTTCAAACGGACAAACCCGTATTTTGAGCAGCTGCTGATAAGAATAGTAATTAATATTAATAAAGTAAATTTTAGTTTCATAAGTTCGTTTTTAGCCGCTTGGCAAATAGTATTCCAAATTACAAAAATTATAGTTCGATGCCTAGTTTTTCAAGATCCGCTTTATGGTCGTACTGAAGATCTTCATGTAGCTTACCGTACGCTATTTTTATTTTGTCAATTTCACGATAATATAAATTACTGATGATCTTACTTGCATCCAAGTCGATGCGGGCTTTCTTAATCAACTGACAAAAATAGGAGCGTAGTTCTATTTCGGTAGATTTTGATTTTGAGTTTTTGATCAATTTATTCAAATGCCTCACTACCTTTTGCAAACCCTTTTTTGTTGTGAAGGTGGTCTTTCGGCTTACTGTATAAAACACATCATCTAAATGTACTTTTGCTTCTTTAACGTACTGTTCTTCATTTGCTGAACCAAATAATAAATAGATCAAATAGTCTTTGTTCTCTTTTTTGAATTTGGTAAGTTTCATGCAGATATCCAACAACTCTTTTTGTGAGTAGTTGGACAATTCCTTTTGCAGCTGGCTGACAGTTGGTTTCATGTGTTAAAGTTATAAATAAAGAGCCGAAACAATTTTGTTTCGGCTCTTTATTTTTACATACCCGGTTTCACTACTTCAACCCATTTGCCAGGTTTGCGTGAGTTAATGGTATTGTCGTACATCGCTTCACAATAGATCGTTGGTAAATAGTATCGTCCTACATACGCAGCATTCAATACGATACGGAATACTTTTGTTTTGTTTGGAGAGATATTAAAATACGTGTACACTCTGTCATCACGAATATCCTGATAAGTTGGATAATCACTCTTGATCACACTTTCTGCTTCTTCCATGCGGGTGTTATGAATTTCCCAGCCGCTAGGGAATATTTGTGAAAGTGCCATTTGTAAATATTCTCCTCTTGTACCCGGATTGCTGATCTGCACTTCGGCAATAAAGTCTGTTCCCTGTTCTATTTTTGTAACATCAATTACTCCTCCTTGCATGGTTGTGTAATTAATATCTACTGTAAGGTCGCTATCCACTTCTGTTTGATCACCTGTTTCAGGAATTCCTTCCAGAATGATACGCGCAAACATTATTGCAGAACCATTGTTGCTGATCGTTACATTGCCTGCTGCTGCACCTTTTAATTGCATGTCAATTTGTTTAACCGGCAATTTTGTGTTCAAGGCAATAGGTGCATTGTTATTGATCTTAACATTGTATTTCATTTCTGAACTTCCAACGCCAGCTCCTTTTGCAAATTTTGAAACAGCCACCAGGCAGTATGCAGTAGTTTGAGTACTCATCCAATAATTAGAGCTCAACGCTTTCGATACTTCTTTCAATACAGGTGCTGCCTTGGTTTTCATATCCAGCAAGGTTAATGTTTCCAGAATCATGGCTTCATCACGGTTGTTACTTCCGTAGGTCCAGCCCATTTCACTGTATGGATCCACCTTGTATGGCAAGTTGGCAATCAGTTTTTTAGCAACTTCCGGTTGTCCTGCTTTCACATAAGCAGCAGCTAAGCGCCATTTGGCGGCAGCCGATAAGGAAGGGTTTTCTTTTAACCGGTTCATGGCTCCTAGTTCAGGAGCTTTTGCTAATGCTAGTGTGTATAAACGATAGGCTTGATCGAGATCACTATTGTAATAGTAATAATGTTCTTTTGAACGGGAGGTCCATGCATTCGCTTTGTTTCGCTGATAGCGTTTCCAGTTGTCGATGAATCCAACCGGTAGCGTGTACCCTTTCATTTCTGCTTCCAGCATAAAGTGACCCGCATAGCTCGTTCCCCAATCATCAGCATCATATTGTCCTGCCCAATAACTCAATCCACCATTCGAAGTTTGGAATAATTTTAATCGCTCAATTCCGGCTTTGATATTTTTATCAATAGCGATCTTGAAATCAGAATTTAATTCCATGATATCACCCAAAAATAATTGCGGGAATACCGATGATGTTGTTTGCTCCACACAACCATGTGGATAGTCGATCAGGTATTTTAATCGTTCTCCTAAATTGATAGGAGGGATGCTCGATAATTCGATGGTTCCTTTGTTGGTTCCTGCCATACCTGCCGGAGTATATGGTGTATTCCATGTTTTACCGGCTTCAATCACTCCTTCCACCACATTCACCACTTTTGGATTTGGATTGCGAACATCCAATTCGATATCATATACCGCTTTCTCACTTCCACTTGTTGCAATGATCTTCACTTTGCCAACACCTAGCATGGAGTTGACTTTTAATTTGAAGTTCACCACATCATCTCCAACTTCCTTGAATGAAATGGATTTTGATGTTTCATCTAATGGAGTAAAGAATCCATTGGCTTGTATCTCCACTTTCACATTCTTCACTTGTTTCTCCATTGCGAAAACTGTTACAGGGAGATCTACTTCTTCTCCCGGTCCTAACACACGTGGCAATGTTCCAAGGATCATCAATGGTTTACGAACAGGTGTTGTTTTGTCGGATGAGCCGTATGCGCCTTTGTATCCGGCAATAATCATCGTTCTCACACTTCCCACATATTGCGGCATCATGAAATCATGTTTCACTGTTTCTCCTTTTTTCAAATGATAAGGTCCGAAGAATTTAACCATTGGTTTAAAGCGGTTCGCTTTGTTTCCTGCTTTTCCATTAATATCACCATCACCACCAATTGCCAGGATGCGCGATAACTCAGCGCCATAAGCCCCCATTACCATGTCGAACAGATCCCATGTTTTTACACCTAATGCTTCACGTGCATAGAAAGCACTCCACGGATCAGGTGTTTTGAAGCGGGTAAGATCCAGTAGTCCTTCATCCACAATGGCAACGGTATAGGTCATTTCTTTTCCATCTTTTTCTTTTACACTAAAGCTGGATTTTGTTTCAGGACTCCATTTTTCAGGAGTGATCACTACCGGATTCAAATGTGTATTCGGATCTTCAACTGAGATCGGGATCACTCCATACAAACGTATTGGCAAGTCATTGATCGTTTGTGCATGTGGCTGGATCAATGTTACATTCACATACACATTTGGTGTCATGTCGGGTGTTACTTTAAAATTGAAATTGGTTTCACCTTTTTGTGTTTCTACCCAATGTGCATTGATCACTTTTGATCCACTTTCAATACTGATCAACGCACGTCCTGCACCACTTGAAGGAATGGTAAGTTTTACATCTTCACCAACATTGTATTGTTTCTTATCACTGCTGAATGAAAGTAAAGTAGCTCCTTCGTTTCCTTTAGGTGAACTACCTGCCCATGCCGGCCAGTCGATATAAACGGTTTGTCCGGTACGGTGACCGCTTTCTTCATCGGTTACACATACATAATAACGTCCCCATTCCGGACGGTTCACACGTAATACAAATTGTCCTTTCCCATTGCTGGTAGAAATATACTGATCCATGATCGGTTGGCGGTATTCATTCCCCACGTAATTGGCTAAGTCACCATCATAACTATCCCACCACCATCTCCAGTTTACTTTGTATACCTGCACTTTTAATTTTGATTTAGATACAGGTTTTCCATCACTATCAACAGTAACCACTTTTACAATATGATTGGTATCCGTTTGGATCATGCCTGAAAATTTATTCCCTTCAGGTAATTTCATTCCAACATATGATGAATATGGTGAATAAGGAATAGAGAACTGATCCACACTGAATGCTCCACCTTGTTCGAATACTCGGACTTTGAACGCTGCTTTTAACATTCCGGGAGCTGCATCGTTCACAGTTAAATTTGGTTTTACGATGGCTTTACCTTCATTATTAATGTCTGAATCAAAAATGGTTTGTGCTTCGGAAGTGAAATTTCGTGCAGCATCATCAAAGTTGTAATCTTCAAATTTTTTGAAGGTGGTATTTGTTTCCGATAATGTTACTTCCACTTTTGCATTCAAATTGCGGGCAACTGCTCCGTGCAACCATTTTACTTCCAATGATCCCGGAAGATCTTTTTTGGTAACCGATAATTTATCTACTCCAAAGTCTAGTTTTATTTTTAAGCGGTTAGGCATAATGGTTTCGATCTTGATCGTTTTGGTGAACCATGCACCACCCACTTTTACTCTCGCTGTCCAATTTCCTGTTGGAGAGTTTTTATCGGTAGTTGTTGTGAAGTTGTAGAATCCATTCAATCCATTTGAACGCACCATTTTCTTGAATACTTGTCCTTGCGGATTCAATAATTCAAATTGAACAGGATGATTCTTTGGTAAGGTGTTTTGTTTGTCTTCTAAGATGAAGGATAAGAACAAGGTGTCGCCCGGACGCCATACACCACGTTCTCCGTAAATGAACCCTTTGATCCCTTTTTGTACTTCTTCTCCGCTTACATCAAATGCACTTAATGAAAGTGATGATCCATCGTCCAGTTTTAAATAGCCACGTTGGTTTCCGCTTTTCGCGATCATCAGGAATGGTTTCTTTTTGAAACTTGCATCACACATTCCATTCGCATCGGTCTTCATAGTTTTTAGAACCTGCAATTGATAGTCGTAAAGTTCTACTGTTGCTCCTGCAATTGGAGCGGTAGTTACTAAGTTGGTAACAATAAATTTCATGGAACCATCTGTTCCGCGTTTTGCGATCAATCCAAGATCAGAAGCCAATACATTTCTGCTTACTTCTTTGTTTCTATAGTAGGAATTGCGACATGGATTATCTCTGTCCTGATAGTTGTATCCATAATCATACTCATCATAGTATTCATACCCATCGTAATAATAGTCGCCATAATAATCCCAATCACGCTCACTATCATCATCGGTTCCATCATCCACCTCTTGTAATCCTCCATTATCATCTTCTTCAGGAGCACCTGAATCAGTGCAGGTATAAGTCGAATATTCTTTTTTGAAAGAGATCACAATTTTATAGATTGCACCCGGCTCTGTTTTGATCAATTGTGCCAGATCAAATGAATAGGTATTCCATTTGCCCAGATCCATTGCACTTTTTTGTGTCAGTTGAATGGTCTTCTTTAATACCACTTTCCCTACACGTCTTAATTCTCTTTGTCCTTCTAGATTATTCACTTGTAAGAATTGAGGGATATTCTTTTCATAGATCTTTAAGATCTTTACATCAACAGCTTTTAAACTTACTGCTCTGAAAGGGAAGATCAATCCATTTGAATTTGGCAGGATCACTCCTTTACCTATCAATTGAATTTCAGGTTTTATTTCTTCGAACATTACTTCCATCACATAACGTTCTTTTAATGGCATTCCCAATATATTCTTAATACCCAATTCGGCAGTGATGGTGCGTGGACCAGCTTGACGGATTTGTGGATAAACACGTATCTCATTATCTTCAATAATGTATTTTAGTGCACTTCCTCCACTCAATGTTACTAACCCATCTAGCATTTGTCCTTCTTGTATTGGATCGGAGAATTGAAGCACTGCATATTGTTCAGGACTTTGGATCACTTTTACATCCATTACTTTAAAGTCGCCCAAAGCAGGAACTTCAATACTTTTGTTTCCTTTTATATCTACACTGATAGCATCTCCATCCCAGCTAACATCTACTTTGCCTGGTTTTTCAGTACGCTGAATGCCATCAACAGAAAAACGGTGAGTAGTTTTATTCCCTTCGTGGATCCATATAAGTGGTAAATTTTTTCCGTTTTGCGAAACCGTCACGATCTTTTCTACTAATGCAATATCGGCTGCATCAGCAGTAGACAATGTTCCATCCAAGCGCTGTGTGCGTAGGGTCTTTTTATCGGTAGTGGTCATCCCGTCAATGTACACTTCATACGATTGTTGCATCGTTTGAAAGTTGAATTCGAAAGTTTCAAATTCACCGGGCACTTCCATGATCTCAGAAAGATAAAATTCAGCCTTATATTCTGTATTGTTTGGTAATGGCTTCTCCGGTCTAAATTCTATTGTTCTACTATCAAGCCAAACAGTTGTTCCTTTAATAGAAGGTGAAAAGTCAAACAATGTCTTTTCTATCGGCTTTCCAACTTCTATCGGTGTCTCCATTTCATTGGTGAGGAGGATACGGATACTCGATTCACTTGAAATGATCCCGGAAGTATAGGCGCTGATATAAGCGCTGAATGCGGGATTCGTTTCTTCGTAAGAAGATGAACCTGATTTGCTGAATACTGCAAAACCTGCCATTGCAGCCACAACAATGCCGGCAATGATAAACAATAAACGTTTAGACATTTTAAAAGGAAATTAGTGGTTAAATGATGTGAAGGAATTTTAACGTAAATGTATAGCAAAAAAGCAATCTGTTATAAAAAGTTAAATAATATTTTTGGAACGCAATTTGTCAAGTCTTTATCCGTAAATTAGTACTATCAAAAAAGTAGGCATTGCCCTTTTATCAATTGAAATTTATATATATGTTAAAAACAAAAAAACTACTGTTCTTTATCCCTGTGCTTGTTGTAGCGCTGTTTTCCTATACTTACGTTGCCCAATCGGATAAAGAAGAGGCACTCGATCAGATCCTGATGCAGAGTTTAGCCAATATTCATTATTCACCAATGGAGGTGAACGATAAATTTTCCGAGAAAGTATTCAAATTCTATCTGCAACGATTGGATTACAACAAGAAATTCCTGTTGCAGTCGGATGTGGAAGAGTTAAAGAAGTATGAGCGCAGTATAGACGATGATATTATGGCCGGGCGATTCAATTTTTTCAATAAGTCGCTAGAGATCGTTAGCAACCGCATAGTAGAAGCTCAAAGCTATTACAAAGATGTATTGGCACAACCTATTGATTTCTCTAAGGAGGAAACGCTTCAGTTGGACGTTGAAAAACTGAATTTTTGTAAATCAAAAGAAGAGTTGAAGGATGCCTGGAGAAGATCTATGAAATACCAGGTGTTAGCAAAAATGGCCGATCTGTTGGATAGTCAGGAAAAGGCCCGTGAGAAAAGTGATACGGTAAAGATCAAAACCAAGGAAGAAATAGAAGTAGAAGCACGTAAAAAGGTACTCAAAAGCAACGATGATTGGTTCAAACGTTTAAAAGATTTTGACCGCAACGATCGTATTGCTGTCTATTTTAACTCTATCACCGGTATTTACGATCCGCATACAGAGTATTATGCACCAAAGGATAAAGCCAATTTTGATATCGGAATGAGTGGTCAGTTGGAGGGAATTGGAGCACAGCTTCAGGAAAAGGATGGTTATATAAAAGTGACCAACATTGTACCGGGTAGCGCTTCCTGGCGTCAGGGACAATTAAAAACAGGAGATATTATTCTAAAAGTGGCTCAAGGAGCAAATGAGCCTGTTGATATTGCTGATATGCCATTAGACGATGTTGTTTTGTTGGTAAGAGGTAAAAAAGGAACAGAGGTGCGTTTAACAGTAAAAAAGCCGGATGGCAGCACCATCATTATTTCCTTGATTCGTGATATTGTAGTGTTGGAAGAAACCTATGCACAATCGGTTATTTTGAAAGGCAAAAAGAATATTGGTTATATTAAATTGCCAAGCTTCTATGCCGATTTTGGTGGACAGAATGGTGGACGCAGTTGTGCGAAAGACGTTAAAAAAGAACTTCAAAAACTGAAAGAAGAAAATGTAGATGGGGTGATTCTTGATCTACGTTACAATGGTGGTGGTTCATTGGGCGATGTGGTGGATATGGCCGGATTATTTATAGATAAAGGACCTATCGTTCAGGTGAAACAAAAAGCGAGTATTCCTCAGGTGATGGAAGACAGAGATCCTGCTGTTGTTTATGACGGACCATTGGTAGTAATGGTTAACAGTAATTCAGCGTCTGCTTCGGAGATCATGGCTGCAGCTATTCAAGATTATAAGCGTGGTGTAATTGTGGGAACTTCTCCATCTACTTTTGGAAAAGGAACAGTACAACGTTTTTATGAATTAGATGATTACTTACCTCCTGCTTATTCTCATTTGAAACCATTAGGTTCTGTTAAGATCACCACTCAAAAGTTCTATCGTGTGAATGGTGGTGCTACCCAGTTAAAAGGTGTTACGCCTGATATTATACTTCCGGATCCATATTACTTATTGGATCAAGGAGAGAAAGAACAGGATTACCCAATGGCATGGGATGAGATCGCAGCAGCAAAATATACTCCTTGGAGTAAAGCATTGACTGTAGATAAGTTAAAAGCAACCAGCGCTGAACGTGTGAAGGCAAACTCGGGCTTTACATTATTAAATGATGCGGCAAAGCGTTTGAAAAAACAAAAAGATGAGACCGTTGTTTCTTTAAACTATGATAAGTTCATGGCTGAGCAAAAGAAATACAAAGAAGAAGCTAAAAAGATGGATGCGCTGGATAAAGAGATTGAAGGTGTAGAAGTCCTTACTTTGAAAACAGATATAGTTCCGGAGAGCGATACTGTAAAAGTTGCCAAGAATAAAGAATGGTACAAAGCGATCAAAAAAGATATTTATTTACATGAAACTGTAAATATTATTTCGGAAATGCAATAGCATAATAAATGTTCTTAAAAAGGCTGCTCGAAAGAGTGGCCTTTTTTATTTATATTTACTTTGTATTCTATGATCAAAAAGCATCACATACTTTTTATATCTCTTATTTTGAATCAACTGGTTTTTTCGCAAAATCCGGTTGTTGATTCATTGAAAAAAGAATTAACAAAGGCAACCCACGATACTACCCGCTGTGCAATTTTGAACCAGATGGTGGAGGAGGAAGGCGATCCAGCACTATGGCCTCAATACAATGAAGAGATGAGGGTGATTGCAGAGAAGAACAACCGTTCTACTATTCCAATTTTAAAAAATACATTTTCTAAATACTTGGCGATCGCTATTGGGAACAAAGGTTATGAGTATGCAATGAATGGCAAAATGAAAGAAGCCATTGATAGTTATGCTAAATGTATTGTTATTCAGAAAGAGATCAATGATAAAAGTGGCTTGGCCACCACTTTGAGTAGTATGGGGAATATCTATAGGAATATGGGAGATAGTGATAACGCGATCAAATATTATGATCAAAGTTTGACGATCAACCGTGAAATAAAAGATAAAGATGGAGAAGCGATCGCTTTATATTTTTTAGGTTGGGCTTACGATAATAAGGGTGATGTGACCAAGGCGCTGGAATATTACAACAGTAGTTTGAAGATACAAGAGCAGAACAACAACAAAGAAGGGATGGCACATGCTATCAATAATATTGCTTATATCTACAATAATCAAGGTGATGTAAAAACGGCAATTGATTATTACCAAAGAAGTTTGAAGTTGTATGAAGAAATTCAAAACACAAAAGGCATTGCTGCTGCTTTGAATAATATTGGCAATATTTATTACAAAAAAGCAGATATAACAAAAGCAGAAGAGTATTACAATAAGAGCTATCAAAAATTCAAATCCGTAGATGATAAAATTGGGATCGGCTATACGCTGAATAATCTGGGAAATGTCTATGTCAAAAAAGATGATCTGAATAAAGCATTTGATTATTATACCAATAGTTTGGCCATTCGGCAAGAGATCATGGATATGCAAGGTGTGTCAGTTACTAGTTCTAATATCGGTGAGATCTATTTTAAACAGAACAAGTTAAATGATGCAAAAGAGAAATGTTTGTATGGATTAAAAGTAGCTCAGGAAATTGGCTATCCGGAAGGGATAAAAACTGCTTCGGGATTATTATACAAGATCTTTGAAAAACAAAAGGATGGAATGAATGCGTTTAGGATGCACAAGTTGTACATTCAGATGCGTGACAGTATCAATAATATTGCTACACAAAAAGCAGTCATTACACAGTATGCAAAATATACCTATGAGAAAAAGGCTGCCGCTGATAGTATTCGTGTTTCGGAAGAAAAAAAGCGTACCGATCTTCAGTTGAAACAGGAGCGGACACAGCGTTATTCATTGTATGGTGGATTGGTGCTGGTGTTGATCTTCTCTGTTGTGATGTTCAATCGTTTTAGAGTAACACAAAAACAAAAGTTGGTAATAGAGGAACAAAAAAAGATCGTGGATGAAAAACAGAAAGAGATCATTGATAGTATTAACTATGCCAGACGTATCCAAAATTCCATTCTGCCGAATGAAGGTTATATCTCGAAAAGCATTCAGCGTTTAAGAAAAAAGGAATAGTATGATGAAGAGAATTGCTATTCTTTGTATTTGTCTCGCTTTTATTTATTCTTGTGGAGATTCTGCTAATTCTTCCCAAAAAGAACTTAATCTTCCGGAGATAAAAAAAGACTCAACAAAATTGATAGCATTGGCGGATATGGTTGGGGAAGGGAAGTTGTTGTTTAAACAGTATTGTTTTCCATGTCATGCTATGCCTGATGAGGAGCATCAATGTGGATCTTCCCTAGAAACTGTTTTTGATCGATTGCCTCAACCTGCTGATGAGTATTGTTTGAAATTTATTTTAGATAGTGAGCGACTTCGTAATGATGGAGACGCATATGCAAGACAGATAGGAATAGATTATAATTCGAATTTCGAACATACTTTTAAAGATTCACTTTCTATAAGCCAAGTACAAAATATTATCAATTATTTGAAATATGCTAATGAGCTTATGGATGTCAACTAAAAGCCCACAAACGTATTTGTGGGCTTTCTTTTAAATTTTACCTTCTGAGTTTTTAAGGATATTGGCAAGGAATTCTCTTGCTCTGAATAATTGAGCTTTTACAGTACCCAATGGTAGATCTAATTTCTCTGCGATCTCTTCATACGACAACTCTTCAAAATAACGCATCTCTACCAGCACTTTGTAGCGTGGTTTCAATTTATCTACTACCGCACGCATGTGAACGATCTTTTGCTTTTTCTCCATATTTTCTTCGGGTGTTAATCCCGAAGCTTTTATGTCCATCGCCATAGATGAACCTTCTTCATCTTCAAAGGTTTTATCGATAGAGAAAGTCACCATTTTCTTTCTTCTGATGAAGTCGATGGCGTTATTGGATGCTATTTTAAATAGCCAGGTGCTAAAAGCGTAATTGGGAGTGTATTGTTGCAAACGTTTGAATGCTTTCCCGAATGCTTCAATGGTCAAGTCATCTGCATCATCTTTATTGTTGACCATTTTCAATAACATGAAATAAACAGAGTCGCGGTAGCGACCCATTAATTCGGCATATGCTTTTTGATCGCCTTTATCCAAAGCTGCACGGATCAGGTTATAATCGTACACTGCTTTTTCAGATAAGTTGGAGTCAAATTCTAATTCGTCCATAATGTGTTTATTTCCATTTGTTTTTTCTCATGAATAAGTTTGATAGCGTTACCATCGGGTAAATGAACATCAGAACCAATTCAATGATGGGAGAAAGCAATAATAGGTCTTTTTCCGCCAAATGCTTCATTGATTTGTTAAAGATAATCATTTGAATGATCAATCGCAAAGCAAAAATCGATAAAACGATCACCGGCTGAAACTGAAGGATCAAGACCGTGATAAAGCTAGCAAAGAGTAAATACTGACTAAAGCTGATCATGCTCAAGCGGAATTTACTGCCTGAATTATAATGTTTGAAAGTGGTCACATGTCTGCGTTTCTGACGGAACCAGTCTTTGTATGTTTTCTTAACACGGGATACCGTGTGCGTGTCAATATCGATCTCGATCTTGGAATTACGTTTGGTAGCTGCTTCGTTTACAAACAAGTCGTCATCACCCGATTCGATGTGATAGTGTGAAGCAAAGCCTTTCATTTTAAAGAATAATGATTTTTTGTAAGCCAGGTTACGCCCCGTTCCCATATAGGTTTTACGTGCAAGTGCAAAAGAAAGGAATTGCAAGGCGATCATGAATGTGTCGAAACGGATGAGCTTATTCAAAAATCCTTTTTGCTTTTCATACGCACCATAGCCTAATACAATTTCTGTTTCTCCCACAAAATGTTGCACCATATTACGAAGCCAGTCTTTGCTATTCGGTTTACAATCGGCATCGGTTAGTAATAAATGTTCGTGCGTAGCACCCTTGATCCCCATCATCAAGGCTACTTTTTTGCCATGTGAGTAGTATTCATCTTCCTTGATGGTCACAATTTTTAAATTGCTATGCTTCTTTGCAAACTCTTTTAAAATATCGCCTGTATTATCAAAAGAGCAATCGTTCACCACCACCACTTCAAATTCCGGATAATCCTGTTCGAAGATACGGGGAAGAAATTCTACCAGATTATCGTCTTCATTGCGTGCGCAAATGATGATCGTAGTTGGTGGAGTGTTCGGCTCTAATGCTTTTTTCTTGTAAAATGCCAAACGGGAGAAATAACCTAAATAGTACCACAACTGCACTAGCCATGCAAAAACAAAAACACCAAAAATGAGGAGTCCTATCGAGAAAGTCTGAAATACTGAAACATCAATCATAATCTACGGTCAAATTACCTTTTCCTAAACAAAAATACCTTGAAGACATAAACGGTAATGTGTTATCTTTGGCAGGATTTAAACAAAGTAATTAACAATTGTAGGTTTGACCGTTTCGGAGTATCCAATCTCAATGTTTGATGAATTGTTTTTTGCATTAGAATTAAGACGATGAAATTTTCAATATCACATAAAGACAAAGGAAGCAAGGCACGTGCAGGGGAGATTGTTACGGATCATGGTGTGATCCAAACACCCATTTTTATGCCGGTAGGAACGGCAGGGACAGTAAAAGCCGTACATCAGCGTGAATTACGCGATGATATTAAAGCACAGATCATTTTAGGGAATACCTATCATTTATATCTCCGTCCGGGTTTGGATGTGATCGAGAAAGCCGGTGGACTGCACAAATTCAATGGATGGGAACGTCCCATTTTGACAGATAGTGGTGGTTATCAAGTTTACTCGCTTTCCGGACAACGTAAATTGGTTGAAGAAGGTGCAAAGTTTACTTCTCACATTGATGGTAGTAAACACTTTTTTACTCCGGAGAATGTGATGGACATTCAACGTACCATTGGTGCGGATATCATTATGGCATTTGACGAATGTACGCCTTATCCCTGCGAATATAACTATGCCCGTAATTCAATGCACATGACTCACAGGTGGCTTAAGCGTTGTTGTGAGCGTTTTGATCAAACGGAGGGGAAATATGGTTATTCTCAAACCTTGTTTCCGATCGTGCAAGGAAGCGTGTATAAGGATCTGAGAGAAAAATCGGCTGAATTCATTGCTTCTCAAAACCGTGAAGGAAATGCGATAGGTGGTTTATCGGTGGGAGAACCTGCTGACGAGATGTATGCGATGACTGAAGTGGTGTGTAATATTTTGCCTGCCGACAAACCCCGCTATTTGATGGGAGTGGGCACTCCGGTGAATATTCTGGAAAGCATTGCTTTAGGAATCGATATGTTTGATTGTGTGATGCCAACGCGTAATGCCCGTCATGGTTTGTTATTTACTCAAAACGGCATCATTAACATTAAGAATGAAAAATGGAAAGCCGACTTCTCGCCTTTGGATGAGAACGGGACTTCCTACGTAGATAAAGAATACACAAAAGCGTACCTGCGTCATTTGGTGCATTCTCAGGAATTGCTGGCAGCTCAAATTGCAAGTATTCACAATTTGGCGTTTTATTTGTGGTTGGTGGGCGAAGCTCGCAATCAGATCATTGCCGGAACATTTTATGAATGGAAAAATAAAATGGTAAAACAAATGAGTGTTCGCTTGTAAATGTAGCTTTTGCACAAAACATGAAATTAATAGACCGATATATCATCCGTAAGTTTTTGGGGACATTCTTTTTTGCGATGTTACTCATCATTCTTATTGTGGTGGTATTTGATGTATCGGAGAAGATCGAAGATTTTGTGGGGAAGCAAGCACCTTTGAGAGCTATCATTTTTGATTATTACTTTAATTTCATCCCTTATTTCATCAATCTTTTTAGTCCGCTTTTTACATTCATTGCCGTTATATTTTTTACTTCCAAAATGGCAACACGTACAGAGATCGTTGCTATCCTGAGTAGTGGTGTGAGCTACAACCGTTTGTTGTTTCCCTACATGGTATCTGCAACAGTGATCGCACTTTTATCATTATACATGAATAATTTCGTGATACCCAATGCTACGAAAAAACGGATCGCTTTTGAGAATGAATTTATCCGTGATAAATATTACAACAACGATCGTAATATTCACAAACAGATCTCTCCGAACAATTACATTTATATCGAACGATACAGCACAGAGGATAACACCGGTTACCGCTTTTCAATTGAGAAGTTTAACAAAGGGACTTTGTATTATAAATTAGTAGCAGACAATATCAAGTGGGATAGTGTAAAGAGTCAATGGTCCATCAATAAATATTATATCCGTTATATCAGCGGAATGGATGAGTCGATCGTGAAAGGAGAGAAGATAGATACAGTATTAGCATTTACACCAAAAGAATTCGAACGAAAAGATAATACCATCGAAACGATGGATTATACTGAGCTGAGAGCATACATTGCTTCGGAGCGATTGAAAGGCTCAGATAAAATAGAAGTATTGGAATTAGAAAAACACAGACGTATCGCTTTCCCTTTTGCCACTTTCGTTCTTACCTTGATCGGTGTGTCCATTGCTAGCCGTAAAGTGCGTGGAGGAATTGGAATGCATATTGGTTTGGGGATCGGGATCAGTTTTACGTATATCATGTTTATGCAGGTAACCACTACTTTTGCAGCAAGCGGTTTGGTCTCACCTATGATAGCCGTTTGGATTCCGAATATCGTTTTTACTTTCCTTGCATTGTATCTGGTGAAAATTGCCCAGAAATAGGCTATAGCTTAGCTTCAAAAACAAAATAATCTTTATACTTTCCTTTCAAGTTGCTCGCTTCTTTGAAAATTCCATACACCGTTGAGCCGCTTCCACTCATAGCAGCATACACAGCACCCTGTGCGTATAACTCTTCTTTTATTTTTTTGATCTCCGGAAATTGTGGGAAAATAGAGTCTTCAAAGTCATTATGAACAAATTCTTTCCATTGTTCTACCGGTAATTGCAACAGGTCATTCTCAAGCGAACGGGCAGAAGCTTTTGGTTTAACTCCGCTGTAGGCTTTTGCTGTGTTGATATGAATGTTAGGATAGATCAGTGCAATGTGATAATTGCTGAGGTCAACAGTTATACTTTCAAATTCATCGCCTTTCCCTTGTACATACGAAGGTTTGTTGCTGATAAAAAAAGAGCAGTCGCTACCCAATTGTTTGGCATAATGATGCATCTCTCCCCAGGCTAATCCAAGTTCAAATTTCTCATTCAATAGTTTGATAAAGAATGCCGCATCGGCCGAACCACCACCTAAACCGGCTCCTATGGGAATGTGTTTGTGTAAATGCACTTTTATTTTTGGTAAGGCATAATCTTTCGCGATCAGGTGATAGGCTTTTACGCAGAGGTTATCATTCGCATCGCCCGGGATCTCGATGCCGGAAGAACTGAATACAACCGGGGCATCTTTACTGTCTTTGTTCTCGATGATCTCTAATGCATCACACAGTGGAACGGCATAAAATACACTTTCAATGTTATGAAAGCCATCGGTACGTTTTTCTACAATGTTGAGTCCGATATTGATCTTAGCGTTTGGGAAAGTCACCATAATGCAAAGGTGCAGAATAAAATGCAATTCTGAAATTTGCTTTTCCCGATTTCTTTTCTTAATTTGGTTTAACAAAAAATAAGAGCATGGAACAACATCCAACTTTTCATCAGCACATGAACACCGCCAAAACGCTTCTTGAGCAAGGTCGTGATAATGCTTTTATTGAATCACACTTGCAGCAGCAAGGACTTGATTCACATTTGCTTTCCTCCATTTTGGAACAGGTAAAACGCCTGAGGAATGCCAAAAGGACTCAGAATGGAAGCATGTTGATCCTGATCGGTGTAATTCTACTGGGATTGGGTTTTGTTAGTTGTATCTTTTTACATGATTCCGGAGCCTCGGTGGATTTTGCTCTGTATGGGCTTACAGCCATTGGAGCAGTAGTGTTGGTGGCCGGTTTGGCCATGATCTTCCACTAAAAAATATTCCTCCATATTTAAGGGATAATTCGTATTTTAGTGCCCCATTAATCAACAATTGAATAGAATGAATTATTTAGACTTTGAAAAGCCGATAGCAGAATTGCATGAGCAGTTGGAAAAGGTGAAACAAGTAGCTGAAAAGAGTGGTGTGGATGTTTCTAAAACAACTGCTGATATTGAAGAAAAGATCAAACAAACTCGTACCGAGATATTTTCCAATCTAACACCTTGGCAACGTGTGCAGGTGTCACGTCATCCCGACCGTCCTTATACCTTAGCTTATATTGATTATATCACCAATGGATCATTCATTGAATTGCATGGCGATAGAACCGTAAAAGATGATAAAGCGATGGTGGGTGGTTTCGGAAGCATTGATGGAAAAACGGTGATGTTCATTGGTCAGCAAAAAGGGATCAATACCAAAATGCGTCAGATCCGTAATTTCGGGATGCCGAATCCGGAAGGTTACCGCAAAGCATTGCGTTTGATGAAAATGGCAGAAAAATTCAACAAGCCGATCGTTACTTTTATTGACACTCCGGGAGCTTATCCGGGATTGGAAGCAGAGGAACGCGGACAAGGTGAAGCCATTGCACGTAACTTATTAGAAATGGCACAATTAAAAGTGCCTGTTATTTGTATCATCATTGGTGAAGGTGCTTCCGGTGGAGCATTGGGTATTGGTATCGGAGATAAAGTATTGATGTTGGAGAATACCTGGTATTCTGTTATCTCTCCTGAATCATGTTCTTCTATCCTTTGGAGAAACTGGAACAATAAAGAACGTGCTGCTGAAGCTTTAAAGTTGACTGCTACTGATATGTATGGCAACAAACTGATCGATGGTATCATTCCTGAGCCATTGGGTGGAGCACATACCGATCATGAAGCGATCTTTAAAACAGTGAAAGAGGAGATCTTGAAACACATCTCTGCATTAGAAAAATTAGATCCTAAAAAACGCGTTGATCAACGAATTGAAAAGTTCTGTTCGATGGGCGTTGTGAATGAAGCATAATTCAAAAGCCGCATTTTGCGGCTTTTATTTTAATATAAATTGCATCATAATAGATGCCTTTACACCATGAAACACGAGATTAACCTTGTTCTTAGTCCTGAGGACGTAGCTAACGATGCTGTCATAAAACGTACACTTTCCAGACAATTAAATACTACCCTTGAATCCATTACACATTTCAGAATTCTGAAACGTTCCATTGATGCCCGTTCGCGAAACATCAAAGTAAATTTAAAAGTAGAGGTGTTTCTCAATGAGCCTGCACCTGCACCTATCAATTACAAGATCAATTATCCGGATGTGCATTCCAAACCACCGGTGATCGTTGTGGGGGCCGGACCGGCAGGATTATATGCTGCTTTGGAATTGATCGAATGTGGTTTTAAACCGATAGTGCTGGAACGCGGAAAAGATGTGAAAAGCAGAAGACGCGATCTGGCAGCTATCAACAAAGAACATATTGTGAATGCCAACTCCAATTATTGTTTTGGAGAAGGTGGAGCCGGAACATATAGCGATGGAAAATTATACACCCGTTCCACCAAGCGAGGCGATGTAAATAAAGTGCTGGAGATCTTTGTAGCACATGGTGCCGATGAAAATATTCTGGTGGAAGCACATCCGCATATTGGAACGAATAAATTGCCAAAGATCATTCAAGCCATTCGCCAAACGATCATTGATGCAGGTGGAGAAGTGCGATTTAATACCCAAGTGATCGATCTGATCATTAAAGATAATTCTATTAAAGGTGTTGTTTGTAATGATCTGGAGAAAGATGCTACGCTCGAATTTATTGCTGATCAGGTGATATTGGCAACAGGACACAGCGCCCGAGATATTTTTGAACTGCTGCATAAAAAAAACATCCTGATCGAAGGAAAAACATTTGCCATGGGTGTGCGTGTAGAACATCCTCAGGCACTCATCGATTCATTGCAATATCATTGTGCAATGAATGAAGTGGAGCACAAGCGTGATCTGCTTCCTGCTGCATCCTATAGTTTGGTGCATCAGGCAATGGGAAGAGGTGTGTATTCTTTCTGTATGTGTCCGGGTGGTATCATTGCTCCTTGTGCTACAGCTCCAGGTGAAGTGGTTACCAATGGCTGGTCGCCTTCCAAGCGAAACAATCCTTTTGCTAATTCAGGAATTGTGGTAACTATAGAACCCGAAGATTATAATAAATATGCAAGTGATGGTCCGCTTGCCGGATTACGCTATCAACAGGCATTGGAAAAGATGGCCTGGAATGCCGGAGGCAATGTGATGAGTGCAACAGCACACGGTCAAACTGCACCTGCACAACGTTTAGCTGATTTTGTGAATGGAAAATATTCTCA
>JAEUTU010000128.1 GCA_016786925.1 Bacteroidia bacterium | reverse complement strand
GGGAAGTGTAGTAACATTAACAGTAATATAATTATTTTTGAAAATAGAATCAGCTCCAGCACAGTTTTCTGTTGATAGACTTATACTGTAGATGCCACTGTTTACATACGTATGAGTTGGATTTTGTAATGAGGATTGAGTCCCATCTCCAAAATCCCAATTCCAGGAATTTGAGCTGCCGCTAAGATCATTAAATACAACGGTTCCATTGCAATTGTTTGAACTGCTTACTTCAAAATCTGCTATTGGATTTGTTGGACTAAGACTGACATTTACTACAGAAGGTAAGCCATCGGTAACACTTATACCATTTATTGTTTTTGTTACATAGCCTGGTGCAGAGAATGTTACATTGTAGGTGCCTTGGTATATGGGTCGATGATAATTGCCCACCGGAAGAGCTGAATATACTTCTGAATTATCTACATCATGACCGCTGATATAAATTTTTGCTTTTATAGCCGAGTTTGTACATGCATCAGTAACGATACCCCTTATTCCCTTAGTACTTTCTTCGATGTAATTGAGGTAAGATTTGAAATTATAGTTCCAATTATTTATAAAATCATTAGTAGGCAGTAGTTTTGTGTTTGACGTTTCAACCGTAAATTCTCTACAATGGTGGTAATAGTTCATGTAATCTTGACGTCCGCCTGTAATTTGATACCAATCATACCCATTTGTAATTCCATTCGATGTTATGCTGGTAAAATATCCTGAATTACTGTTAGCGAAAACCGTATCAGCATACTTTTGAGATTCTCTTATCCACCAATTCTCATCAGCATGTGCAGTAGACCACGTATCCCAAGGGTAATTAACCACTTCTGCGCCACCATGAAAATTTCCCGCCATAACAAAACTCATTGAATCTGCAAAATTTATAAAAAACTGCGTTTCCGGTTGCCAGTTATTTCCATCTGGATGCTGTCCTGCTTGTGGATCAGGATAATTTCTATTTAGATCTACAGCATTTCCGTTATACCGGGTTGCCCCATTTACAGTGTTATTTCCCCCAGCATACGTTCCATCTGGGTTAGCCAATGGATTGATCCAAATTTCTATATTGTTGACCAAGTTTGTAACTCTTGAATCTAATCCATAGTTTGTTAGTAAATAGTCGATTAGATTTAACATTCCGATATATCCGGCTGTTTCGTCACCGTGCATTGTAGTTGTATATAAGAACTGAGGTTCGTTCTCTCTGTTGTTTATATTATCTGTAATTTTTAGAATAAGTAATTTCCGGCCACTTGGTAATGTTCCAATGTTAACCAATTTGCAGATAGATGGATAATTGGTTGCATACTGACTCATTAAAGATTCGTATGCTGTATAGCTTGGATATGAAGTGATTAAATTCATTTGTTTTACAGATACCACCTCTTTTGTGGTCACTTTCTTTATATGACTGGGATTTTTAAGGATCTTGTATTTGTAATTTAATACTATAAATTTTTTAAATTCTTTCTTATTTGCATAGGCCCAAACTGAACCATTTTTAACATTGTCTATTGATATAATTTTTGTTAGGATGTCAATCTCTGATCTGTCTTGAATTTTAAATGTAAAATACAGCTCAGATTTATTTTTGAATAGTTGTTCAATTATTTTTTGCTGCTTCACACTAATGTCTTGCGAAATGCCGGAAATGGCTATCGAAAACAAGACTAAGAAAATGTTTATTGTTCTCATTTTTTTGCATTTTCTATAAATTTCGTTTTACTTAATTCTTAAAAGTATGATGTATGTCATATTATTGTCTGTTATCTATAAATACTTTTGTGGTGTGATAAAGGTGTATCTGTAAATTTAAATAAGATACTGACATCCAATTTGAATTAACCTTAACTCTTTTTTTATGAAAACTTTAGAAATAATCAATGTTACTTTAATCGAACCAAGATTAAAACATCCAACAATTTTTGAAAAATTTGATTCGCTTTTGCCGGGCGAAGGATTTGTTATTCATAACGATCATGATCCCAAGCCCTTGTATTATCAATTACTAGGCGAAAGGGGAAATATTTTCAAATGGAATTATATTGAATCGGGTCCTGAGTGGTGGAAGGTGTCTATATCTAAATTAAATCAAGACGAAAAGGAGCCTACGATAGGAGAGTTGGTAAAAAAAGATTTTAGAAAAGCGGAAGTATTTAAAAAATACGGACTAGATTTTTGTTGTGGCGGCAAGAAGACGTTAACAGCAGCATGTAAGGAAAAAGGACTAGATGTAGTTCAAATTGAACAGGAGCTTAAAAGTTGCGATGTTCAGCATGTTGTTTCTTCAAATAATTATGATAGCTGGGATCTTGCTTTTTTAGCAGATTACATTGTGAATCAACATCACAAATATGTGAAATTAGCTATTCCTGTTTTGTTTGAGTATACTCAAAAAGTTGCTCGTGTTCATGGAGATCGAAATCCGGAAGTTGTTAGTGTTGCTGAGAAATTTATTTTGATTGCAGATGAATTGAATAGACATATGTGTAAAGAAGAGGATGTTTTATTCCCTTATATAAAGCATTTGTCAGAAGCAAAAAGTAGCGGGATGAAGGTTGAAGCTTCGCCATTTGGAACTGTAGAGAATCCGATTAATATGATGGAACATGAGCATGATATAGTTGGTAGAATGATGGAGGAAGTTCGCAGTATCACAAATGGGTATAATCCACCCGCAAATGCTTGTACAACATTCCGTTTGTCATATCAAAAGCTGGAGGAGTTTGAGAATGATCTACACCAACATATCCATTTGGAAAATAATATATTATTTCCTAAAGCAATCGATATGGAGAAGGAGTTACAGTAAATGGCCGTCTACTTTTGAAGAATTATGGCATGAAAATTAAATCAACAACTAAAATTTCGGAAATCATAAAAGAAAATGCGTTATCAATAGATGCAATAGCTTCGATTAATTCTCATTTTTTGAAATTGAAGAACCCTATTCTTCGAAAGATACTAGCAAGTCGTGTTACAATTTCAGATGCTGCGAAAATTGGTGGTGTTTCTGTACAGAGAATATTTGAAGTGTTAACTGATATAGGGTTTCTTGTGGAAGGAGAATACTCTCATCAGGACGAGACTCCCCCTTTAATTTCAAATTCAACCATTTTAAACGAAATAGACATGAATAATATATTTGAATTAGATGTAAGAAAGATGATCTCTTCGGGTGAAGATCCCTTCAATGTGATTATTAATACACTTAAAGAATTGCCTTCACACAGAACATTGAAATTACTAAATTCATTCGAACCTATCCCTTTGATTAATATACTTACAAGAAAAGGATATGCTTATTATACTATAAAGGAATCGGAAAATTTATTTGTTACATATTTTAGAAATATTTCTAATAAATCTAAATTAAGCGATATTTCTGTTTTGGATCGTTCCGAAAATTCGTCTTTTGAAAAATTGGTTCAAGAGTTTGAAGGTCGAATTGAATGTATTGATGTGCGAGAGTTAGAAATGCCTGCTCCAATGTTAACGATTTTAAGTAAGTTGGAAATACTAGGTCACTCCCAAGCACTTTTAGTTCATCATAGAAAAGTTCCCCAATTTCTTTTTCCTGAACTACAAGAAAGGGAGTTTGATTGGGACATAAAACAATATGATGAGAATAATGTAAAACTTTTAATTTACAAGCGGAATGATAAATCTGGATCTGAGTAGCCGTTTGTCATTCCGGCTTATTTCTTTGCATTATATTACTGCTACGATCAATTTTTTTATTGCATCAATTCTTATCTTATGTTCAGTGGAAAGTTTTCTCGGACATTATTTTAATCCACGACTTTTAAGTATAACTCACATTTTGGCTTTGGGGTGGGGAGGAATCATGATTTTTGGAGCGCTTTACCAACTTTTGCCGGTAATAGTTAATAGTAAATTATATAACATTAAACTGGGTTTTGTTGCATTTGTTTTTATTTTATTGGGTGTTTTTCTTTTATCTTTTTGTTTTTGGTCTTTTAACGTTGGTGTTTTAATGCAGATAGCTGCACCCATTTTATTAATTGGAGTTTTTCTTTTTTCGATAAATGTATTTATGACATCTGCTCCGAAAAAAAAGACGATAGAATATGAATTTGTAGTTTCTGCTATCTTATGGTTGTTAGTTACTTGTATTGTGGGCGTTTTGATGGTTTTTAATTTTGAGTATGTTTTTCTTTCCAGAGAACATTTGCATTATTTGACACTCCATGCTCATGTTGGAGCTTTTGGATTTTTTCTATTACTTATTATAGGCGTCAGTTCAAAGCTGATTCCAATGTTTTTATTGTCTACACCTATCAGCAATTCCTCATTAGTATACTCTTTTTATGCTATTAATCTCGGTCTGGTACTAATATTGTCGGACGGTTTTGTATTTGGTAGTATTGACAGGATATTTTTTTATGCTCTCTTGATATTTACCGGGATTTTAACTTACCTCTATTTTATTTACTCCGCATATAAAAGCCGGGTGAGGAGGGTTTTGGATATACCTATGAGGAAAAGTATGCTTGCTTTTATTTTCATTCTACTATTAGTGTTTTTTTATATTTCAACCTATGCTTTAGGTTCAATAGAATATACGTTTCGTTTTATAGTTTCTACCGGCCTTCTTTTTTTTATGGGATTTATTTCGATCCTCATATTTGGTCAAACTTTTAAAACTTTTCCATTTATAGTTTGGATTGCTAAATTCAAGGATACTAAAAATAGAAAAATTTTGCCAAAAGATTTATATTCTGAAAAACTGCTTCAATTTCAATTGCCGGTTTTCTTTATAGGTTTTCTAGTTTTTTTATTGGGTATTTTAGCTCAAAACATTCAACTTCTATATTGTGGGGCCATATTATTTGTTATTACAGCATTACTCTTTTTTATTAATGTCATGAAAATCGTATTATATAAATCCTAGTGTTATGGAATTGTTCTCAGAAGCAAATAAGATAGAAATAGACATCTACCATTCATTAAAAGATGTAATTGATCCTGAGTTGGGTATAAATATCATTGATTTAGGTTTGGTATACGATATTCATTATTCGTTTGAAAAAGGCATTGTTATTAATCTAACTTTATCCAGTGAGGGTTGTCCAATGGGAGATGTTATACTTGATGACATTAAGGCTGTTCTTAAAGAAAAATTTACATTTTGTGATAGCCAAGTGAATTTGATTTGGGAGCCCAAGTGGCACTCTGGTTTTATAACACCTGCCGGTAAAAAGGCACTTAACTTGAATTGAAATGCTATCTAAATCATGCGAATATGCAATTAGGGCCGTTTTATACTTGTCCATTCACTCGAATGAACACGTTAAGGTTGATATTAGAATTATTGCAACAGAATTAAATATTCCCAAACAGTTTTTAAATAAAATTCTTCAGAAGTTAGCAAGAAATAACTTGGTTTATTCTTCAAGGGGAAATTCGGGTGGTTTTTATATTGATTCAGTCATTCAAAAGAAACCTATTCTTGCTATTGTTGAGCTTATTGATGGATTGGATGAGTTTCATAAATGTAGTATGGGGCTTGAAAAATGCTCACATTCAAAGCCTTGCGCCTTTCATAAAGCGTTTCATAAACATAGAATAGAAATGCTAAAGCTGATGAAAAATACAACAATTATTGAAATGTCAAGCGATGTAAAAGAAGGGCTTGCTTTTTTGGTTAATTAAGATGCTTTTTTGTTTAGAATAACTTTTATGATTTGCACTTGTTTGTGGTTGATTTCTATTACAAAAAGATATAGACCATCATTTTGATTCCCTAAATCTATTTCAGATGAATTTTGCTTCTGTTCGATCATTGCACCATTTGTGTTATAAATTTTTATGACAGTGTACGGATTGGCATCGTGATTTAGAGTGATCTTACCATTTGTAGGATTTGGAGAAACGGTGTATGGTAGTCGTTGATCTTTGAACGATGTACTGTTAGTCATAATACACCAGTTAATGCTATTTTCAATCGTCCCTGAGTTTTGGTCGATATAAGGAGCTGTATTGGGAGGTGTTAGATCGCATAGAGTAAAACTCCCTGTTAAGTGTCCGTAATTTATTGTGGTGTCATTGATCTCATAATATCCGGCATCGCCTCCCAGAGTATCGTAATTTGTAATATTTTCTCGAACTTTAATTTGCCCTTCATTTTTTATTTTGGCATTATTTGAAATTGATCCTTTGTTCAAAAGGATAGTATTCACCTCAATGTTCCCCTCCGATTCATTATTTAGATAGCCTTGATTAATAATACTATTATTGCTGATTGTAGAATCTCTGTTTGTAAATGTTCCTGTATTAGAAAGCAAATCAGTTTTCAATTGTTTGTTATTATTGAAATATCCATTATTATTTAAAAGCTGTGTCGTTACATTCATGTTATTTGTGAAAATTCCGCCATTGCATAGAACTCCAATGTTAATAAATTGGCCATTGTTTGTAATGAGAGCATTATTTATTAAGGTATCTAAATGAGTGAATATGCCAGTATTAAAAAAATTTATTGAGTTTTGATAAAATTCTGCTTTAATTGTTCCATAATTATTTACACTTCCACTTTGTGTGATTATTCTATTCACATCAATGGTTCCATTATTATTTAATGTTCCTCCTGCTACAGTTAATTTTTTGCCGGTATTTCCATCTGTCAATATTCCTGAAGAAGTGATTGTAATTGATCCACTTGAATAGCTGTAGTTAGCGCTTAATAGAATGTTGTTGTTGATTGTAATGTTGTTTCCATTTGATGGAATGCAGTTGCAGCTCCATATAGAGGGGTTTGTCCAATCTCCATCTGTTACTGAACTTATATTTTGACTTGTTCCTTTTATAATTAGAAGTATAATGGAACATATTGCGAGTAGATGTTTTTTCATTGTATTGATTATTTATTCAATGATCAATTTTATTTTCTCCTCTTTGTCGGTGCTAAATATTGTCTTTAAATTCTACAGACATTATAATCTTATTGATCTCATTTTCAAAATATTTTAGTTCCGTCTTAATGTCCTTGAAAATAGATTGAAAATCAGGGCTAGCTTCTTTTGCTAAATTTTTGTAATAATTTACTCCTTCCAGAAGATTTGATTTAAATGAACTATAATATTTTATTTTCTTTTCACTCATCTCTCCTATACTTCTCTCCAATTCCTTTTTTAAATATTCAACATATAATTTTAATTCATTGATAAAAATATTTGGCCTATTTATCGCATTCAAGAGATTCTTTCTGCCGTAAATATGTCCAATCATGTCTTCTAAGCTAAAAATGTTTGAGAAATAAGCTAAATTTGGCCCAGGGCAAATGGCTACGGCATTTAACTTGTGTGATAATTCAATATTGTTTTTTAATAATGCAGATGAACCGAGCCCTTCGCATAAACAATCTTTTTCAATTATTTTTTCATATTCAATTTCATATTGTCTAGCGCTGAGTTCTTTCTTATTTAATTCTTCAATTTTTATATGCTGATATTTTCTTGATGCAGTGCAAAGTCCTTGCTCTTCATATTCTGTGTTAAATGCTAGATATTTTTTGTAGCACGGGCTACCAGGGCGTTTATTTTTTATTCTATCTTTTCGTTGTTCTTCGGCTGTGCTAGCCCTGAAATTATTAAACGGGATTCCTAAAGGAGAAGCATGGCTTAAATAATAATCACTTTGCTTAGCCCTGCTCAGTCTATTCAACGTATCTTCATCTACATTAGTTACATCGGGAACTAATAAAAACGGACTTCCCCATCCGGTAGCATCCAAACAGAAGTGCTTTTGTAAAAAAACATCTTCTTCATATGTTCCGATTCCTCCTTGTGCAGAGAGTTTTAGCGTAGGATTAAATTTAGAAAAGTCTATTTCCTTTTCAAGAAATTGCTTTTTGCAACATTCCCACAGTTCATATAATAGTTCATCTTTTTTGTTTTTAAATTCTTGTAATATTGGTCCCAGAAGTAAGCCTTCAGTAGCAAATGCATGCCCTCCACAGTTTAATCCTGATTCAACTCTAAATTCTGATACCCACAGCCCTTTTTTTGCTAGAATTTTTCCTTGTATTAATGCAGATCTATAGTCGCTCACTTTTAGTATGATCTTCTTTTTTAAGTGTCCATTTTCATCTGGAAAAAAGTCTTTGAAATTTTCACAATAGCTATATAGCCTAGGATTTAGTCCAGCTGAAAAAACAACAGAAGATTCAATTTCACTCAAGGCAAACCCTCTTAGTGCAGCTATTGCATCGTTGTATTCACTCGGCAATTGTCTGCCTTCATTGTCGTAATTTGTCCGGTCACATTTAGTCATAATATTTACATCTATTGCACCAGGTTGTATATAGTTTCTCAGCTTATTTTGAAGTTCTGTTTTCTTTTCACCGTAAAGCTCTTTCATAATTTGATATTGCTTTTTTAGTATTGAATTATCAGGTAACAGTTCAAAATATTTTACTATTTCAGTTCCTTCGGAAAATGCTTCTTGCCTTAGTTGTTTTACTTGCTTTGACAGAATTTGATTTATCAAATTAAGATAGGCTGTTATTCGTTTTGCTCTGTGGTCTACATCACTCTTATTAATCGGTACATAATTTAATCCTTCTTTTATAGAATGGAAAGCGCGCATTTTTTCTATCAATTCATCTTCTATTATAGATATGACACTTGAAATTCCATATTTCCCGATTTTTAAAGGAGTATCAATGGTATATGCTAGCCCCATGACAGGGATGTGAAATGTATGTGCCGATTGGTATTGCATTTGTTTTTTCTTGCAATTTCCAAATTACTATTCTTGTATTTTATGACTCATGTCATAGAATACTGTGTTGTTTGCTTATTAATTGCTAACAATAAATTTCAAACCAGCGCTGATCAGAACAATAAACAATAATGTAGTTACTAGTTTGTTGCTAAATTTATTTGTACCTAAATGAGAGCCTAGAATACCTCCAATACAAACAGCAATAAGCCAATATATAATATTGGGATCTATTTTTTGAAAATATGTCAAATGTCCCATCAATGCCGCTATTGAATTACATAAAATAAATAATGCGGATACTCCTGATGCTTTTTTAACATCTGTCCAGTTGGCCATAATGATTATTGGAGAGAGAAAAATTCCCCCACCTACACCAATTAGTCCTGATAATATTCCTATGCCTGCACCCAAAACCAAGCCATATATAATTTTTATTTTGCCTGGTTCTTTTGCTATCGGCTTAATATATGTTTTGATAAATAGCAGTAATGCTGATAAAAGAAGAAAATAGCCTGCAAATATTTTAAAACTTTGTGAGTCTATCGATATGTATCCTCCTATATAAGCCATTGGTAAAGATGTTATGATAAACGAATAAAAGATCTTTTTATCAAAATAGCCTTCTTTGATGAATTTTATTGATGCAATTAATGCAACTGCAATATTTAAGATTAATGAAGTGGGCTTTATCGATTCGGGTGAAAAGGATAATAACGCCATTACCGCCAAATATCCCGATGCTCCTGCATGACCAACAGAAGAATAGAGTGTTGATATCAAAAAGAAAATAAAAAAAGGAATAATAATATTATCCATTGCCATTATATTAGTTTTAGTTACTATTTTTCGATTTTATATTCATTGTAAATGAGAGATAATAGAAACCTTTCTCAGATGATCCCCCTAATAATGAATAATAAGGTTTGTTGAGTAAGTTGTTCCCTCCTAATTTTATAGTGATATCAGTTTTTTGAATGAAATAATTAATCTGTGCATTTAGTGTCCAGTAGGAAGGAACACTCCCATTTACTAGAAAAGAAACATAATCAAATTTAGACTGATAGCGGGCACTTATGCTTGCACCAAAGGTTTTCCATATATTTTCAGCGATCAGCGTTCCATTAAGCATCCATTCAGGTGTATTATATCCATCCTCGAGCCCATCTTTATTATCAGTTCTATCTAGTTTTGAATACGTAATGTTTCCAACTAAGGAATACAGTTCGTTATATTTATACTTTAAGCTTATGTTTGCTCCATAATTGTAAATCTTACTCTTGGAATTAGTCCAAAGTCTATAGCGGTCTTGTTTCAATCTAGAATATAAATAAGTTGGAATTGAATCAGAATTATTGGTTTTTGGAATATTTGTTTCTACCTGCGCAATAAAATTGTTATAAGAATTATAATAAAGGTCAGCATCAATATATATGTTATTGTGTAATATAAGCCCTCTAAAACCAAATTCAAATGAGCGTACAAATTCCGGTTGTAAATAGGTATATGTGTTTTTTTTAAGAATAGATTTATTCTTTTCAATAGCTTGCGCTTGAGTTAATCCTAATGTATTAATATCGCTGTTTACCTCTGCCTGAAACTCATCGATTGATATTTTGGTGTATGAATTTTCAAAAACACCATTTGACATGATGGGTAGTCCTCCAACTCTTTTTACACCACCACTATTTACATTTGAAAACCCTTCAAAGATGCTTGGAAATCTATAGCCACTTTGGTAGGCTGTCCGGAAACAGATCGTCTCCTCAGGGCTGTAGGTAATTGCGATACGTGGATTGAATTTCCAGTCAAAATAATCGCTTTTGTCGCCACGGATAGTAGCACTTATTCGAATTTGTTTTTTTAATACGTCTTTATTTAATTGTATAAATCCTCCTGTTTTACTATATACTATATTTTTAGTTGAGTCGACCGGGTTAATGAAATAATTTCCATCCGGAATAATAATGTATGATCTATGATCGAATCCACTTAAAAGTTGTGATTGTATTTTATTAAAAAAAACCGGAAATAATTTATCCCATTTGAATAACCCTTCTGAGTGCGATAGATATGAGTGTACACGTAATGCAGCGCCTATGTCCCAATTATTGATATTGATCAGTTCTTCTTTTTTTTGTTCATAGATTCTCGTTCCTGGTTCATACCTGCCATTATCTGCATAATTTCTTGCTAATTGATGCGCTTCTGCGCTGTTTTCACCTGCTGAAATGGCATTACTGTATGCTGTTGTATAATCAGAGAACCATTGATTATCTGTTTTAAAGGCTCTGTCCATATTTTCTGCCAAAGAGCGCAAGTTATAAGATCTACCGGTGTTTTCTTTTGTGAGATAAGTGCGTACTAAAAAAAGGGGTGAATGATAATTTAGTGTGTATTGTTGAAGGGTATAATTCTGTAATCTAAAACGATTCGAGCGTTGATAGATGGTGTTGATCTGAGCTCCTTTATATGTAAGAGAAAGTTCAGTGTTATGTTTGGGCTTAAAAAACAGGCCGATATCTCCTTTGTAATTTTGTATGTTATAATCTGCTATCTCTGTTTCGCGATATCCTGTGCGAGCCACAACATATTTTTTCCCATTTAAGGTAAGTGTTCTTCTGTTGGGAGATTCATTTCCATAGCTATTTACTTCATCAAAAGCTGGATTATTTTGACCTGTTAATCCGGTTGTGGAGTTTAGAGTGGATGCCAGGTCAGTCTTGTTATCTGCTACCCAATCATTGCCATTTGTATAGGCAAGATTAATCTTGAATGCAAATTTTGACTTGACAGATTGGGCGTAACGTAAATTGGTTTGACTAAAAAACTGAGGTCCTTTTTCATCATTATTTCCCAAGTGATTTAGTCCTGATAGCTGCCGGATACTTAACCCTTGAAATCTGAATGGATCTTTTGTTCTTATATTTACAAGTCCATTAATAGCATTCATACCGTATAATGCAGATGCTGTTCCCGGGATGATCTCAATTTTATCTATATCAAGATCATCAGCGCCTAGTGCATTTGCTATTGGAGCGCCAATGTGTGGTGCTTGATTATCTATTTCATCGATCAATTGTGTAAATCTAACATTTGTTGTATTTGCGAATCCTCTTGTATTTATAACTTTAAATCCTAAACTCGGTGTCAGTATATGAACTCCTTTCATGTTTTCTATTGCTTCAAAAGCACTAGCAGTAGGCAAGTTATTTATTTCTGCTGCTTTTAGTTGATCTATACTAATTGGTGAGCGAAGTATGGTTTCTGATATTCTAGATGCGGAAATAACAATTTCGTTCAAATGATGTAGCCGAATCGTATCCGTCAATTTCATTCCTTGAACACTATCTATTTGTTGTGCGATACAATTTGAACCGATCAGATAGCTTATTATTATTGTTTTAATTTTTATCATACATTCCGATATGCTTTATTGTGAATAACGATATACAAAAAAATTATAGTTCTAGTTTTTTCGTTTCTTCGACAATAACAGCATTGATTCGTTTTTCTAATTCATTGAATTTGTTTATTGCACTTTTTCCTGCTTGTGTTAAAATGGCCCCACCTCCATTTTTTCCACCCAATTGTTTTTCAACAAGAGGGTGGTTTGATCTTTTATTCATTTCATTGACCATTTGCCATGCTTGTCTGTAAGACATATTCATTTCCTTTGCAGCATTTGCAATAGAGCCCGATTTGTTTATCTTTTCTAATAGCTCAACTCTTCCTTTCCCGAACAGTTTTTCACCATTATTGAATATCCAAATTCGAAAATCAATTTTCAGTTTATCCTTATTTGGTGGATTCATAGAGTTATAATTTTTCAAATTTTGCTTGAAAAAATCTTAAGTATTTAGGTTCATAGGTCATTTTTAGACCTTTAATTTTTTCTTTTCGTTTATATACTTTTATGATGGATTCAGCTACAACATCCATGTGCGCCTGTGTGTAAACTCTTCTTGGGATCGTTAGCCTAACGAGTTCTAATTCCGGATAATAATTTTTTCCGGTTTTTGAATTTCTTCCTGCCGAAACGATTCCTCTTTCCATTGTTCTAACTCCGGAATCGATATAAATTTCAGCAGCAAGTGTTTGAGCGGGGTAATGATCTTGTTTTATATGTGGCAAAAAACGTTTTGCATCTAAAAAAATACCATGTCCACCAATAGGCTCTACAATTGGAATTCCAGCTTCTTTCAACTTTTCACCAAGATACAATACCTGCCCAATTCTGGCATTAATGTGATTGTCAGAAACACTTTCCTGGATTCCAATTGCCATTGCTTCCATGTCACGACCTGCTAGTCCACCATAGGTATGTAATCCTTCATATACAACAACTAAATTGCTGGCTTCTTCAAATAATTCTTTGTCGTTTATTGCAAGGAATCCACCAATGTTTACCAATGCATCTTTTTTAGCACTCATGGTTGCACCATCTGTTTGGTCACAGATTTCCTTAACAATAGAAGCAATACTTTTCTTAGAATATCCTTTTTCCCTTAATTTTATAAAATAGGCGTTCTCAGCTATTCTGGTCATATCAAGAATGATCTTGATGTTATTCTTTTTTGTTAATGTTCGAAGTTGTTTCAGATTTTCTAATGAAATAGGCTGTCCTCCAGCCATATTTACTGTTGTGGCAACACATATATAAGGTATTTTATCTTTCCCATATTTTGATATGAGTGCTTCTACTTTCTTTAGGTCAATATTTCCCTTGAAGGGGTGAAGGCTTTTTGAATCGTGTGCTTCATCAATTATGACATCTATAAAAGTACCGCCAGCTAGTTCCTGATGTAACCGGGTGGTAGTGAAATACATATTTCCAGGGATTATATCTCCCTTTTTGATCAATATTTTTGACAAGATATTTTCTGCTCCCCTTCCTTGATGTGTTGGGATAATGTATTTATATCCATAATACTTTTTTACAGATTTTTCTAAATTATAATAGTTTTCACTACCCGCGTATGCTTCATCGCCAAGCATAAGCCCTGCCCATTGACGATCACTCATTGCCGATGTTCCACTGTCTGTTAACAGGTCGATATATACATCCTTTGATTTCAGCAGGAATGTGTTATATCCAGCTTCTATGATCATTTTTTTTCTTTGGGATATGGTAGGCATTTTTAATAGCTCTACCATTTTTATTTTGTATGGCTCAGCCCATGATGCTTTTGTTTTTTTGCTCATAAGAAATTATTTTCTGTAAAAGTATATGCGCTCAATCTTTTAAAATATGATATGAGTCATAAAAATAGATCATGTTTTTTTATGTTTTTTGCATAAAAAAAACATGAAAAAAACAGAAGATTCTAACGTTATTTTAACTGAAATTGTTTTCCCAAATGACACTAATCCAATCGGAATATTGCATGGTGGAAAGCTGATACAGTGGATGGATACGGCAAGTGCAATTTGTTCGCAATTGCATTCTAATAAAATTTGTGTTACAGCATCAATTGATAATGTTGTATTTAAAAAACCTATTTTATTAGGTGATATAGTTACAATAAAAGCAAAGGTAACACGTGCATTTAATACATCTATGGAAATATTTGTAGAAGTATTATCAAAAAAAATTGATGATAACACACCTCTGGTTACGAACACGGCATACTTTACTTTTGTTGCACTTGATAAGGATGGGAAACCCTCCCCCATTCAAGAGCTTATTCCTAGTAATGACATTGAAAAGGAGGAGTATGAAAGAGCACTCTTAAGAAGGGAAAGGCGTAAAGATGATATATATCATAAAAAAAAATGATTTTTTGTAATAATTTAGTCGAAAATTAAATGATATGACAAATGAAAATTATAATGAAGTTTTGGATGATACTAATATGATCGAAACTTCAATTAATTACTGGTTTTCTTCTAATGATCATGTACGTTGTCCGTTTCCTGATTATATAAAAGAACAGCTAAGAACAAAGGTGCGGGAAGATTTTTTGGTTTGGCTAAATAAACTTCCAGAAAAAGCAAAAAATGAAATTAATGACGAGATACTCCTTGAGAAATTTGAAGAATTATTATTTGAAACGGCCTTAGCAATGGTAAAAGATGAGGATGAGAGAATTACTATTAAATATCCTTTTCTTCCTAGATTGGGTGATGAAATAAATGTTTCAGGAGTAGATGATATGATTTCGAAAAGTGTTGTTAAACACAGAGAAATTTTAAAAAATGGCGATGTAAGTTTTTTAAGTATTAAACTTTTTAATGCTTCTTTAGGAGAAGAGTGGAATACTAAGTTCGAATTACCTTAAAATAATTATATTATGTATATGCATAAAGAGAGTGTAGTTGTGGATTGTAACACCTGCAAAGCACGTTGTAATTCAGTTTTTTCGGGATTATTTGAGAACGAGATAGACATGTTGCGTGATAACAAAGGCTGTACTACATTTAAGAAAGGACAAGTTATTTTCAATCAAGGTGGAATGCCTCATGGCATTTTTGTGGTTTACTCTGGAAAAGTGAAATTGTTCCAATTGGCAGAGAATGGAAGGGAGCAGATTGTCAGAATGGCAAAACCTGGAGATATAATTGGTTATAGATCATTATTAAGTTCAGAAAATTATGCATCTACAGCTGTTCCTATTGAAGAGTCAAATATTTGTTATATTCCCAAAAAATTATTCTGGAGTTTAATGAATTCTAACCAAGATTTATCATTGCAGATAATGAAGTTGTTGTCGAGTGATTTAAAACGGGCGGAACATTCTATTACCAATATTGCCCAAAAACCTGTTAAAGAAAGACTTGCAGAAGCTCTATTGTTCCTTAAGGAAACTTATGGTCTTGAACAAGACGAAATGACTATTGGAGTGGTTATGACAAGGGAAGATATGGCTAATTTTGTTGGAACTGCTACGGAAACAGCAATTCGTTTATTAGCTGATCTGCGTCACGATAATATCATTGATTTTGTAGGTAAGAAAATAAAGATTATTAATTATAGAAAACTTATTGATCTCGCTAATTTGGATGATTAAATTCGATGATCTAATTACGTATTACGATATTCATATTTTCTACCTTTAAGTCTTCTCTTTTTAGTTTTAAACTTTCATTTTTTATCTTACCCAAAGTAGGTGTATTTGCCAAATAGTTTTGAAGGTAATATGTGCCTCTATAGCCAATTTGGTATATATATTCAGCCATTTCTTCTATTTCATTAACGCTAAGTAAGTCAGAATGAAATGTTGTCCTTATTTCAAAAGGAATTTTTGAGTTGATTAAAATCTTTAGTGTTTCATCAAACTTCTTGTTTAATTTAGATTTAGTAATTTTTAAAAAAGTGTCATCTAGTCCTTTCAAATCTAAAGCTACATAATCGATACAGTTTTTGTTTATTAATTTTTCTATTACATCCGGACGCGATCCATTTGTATCGATCTTCACTAGCATATTATGTTTCTTTATCTTTTCTGCAAGATTGATTATTCCTTTGTATCCGGTACACTCCCCACCGCTTAAAACGACTGCATCTAAAAGGCCTTTCCTTTTTTCTATAAAATTTATTGCTTGGTCTATTGTCAATTTTCCCTTTTCAAGAACAATGTTAGGATTATAGCAATATACACACCGCATATTACAGCCTGCAAACCAAAAAATGCAGGCTGTTTTATCCGGATAATCTAATAACGTAAATGGCGTAATGTTATAGATTGGTTTAGCAACTTTCATTTTCTATAAAATGGGTTCTTTCTTTATGTTCTCCCTTTTTTCCGATATTAAAACTTTCTACAGGCCTATGATAGCCCATTACTCTTGTGTATACAAGACATTTAGTTCTTCTTAACTCATTTTTTTGCAAAATTTGCTGTTGCAGTTTTGTTTTCATGATTTTGTATGTTTTGATTATTAATTTCTTGTTCTGCAAGGATCTCATTGTCACATTTTGGACAGTATTCATGTTCTCCATTTAAATAGCCGTGTTTTGGACAAACACTAAAAATAGGAGTGATGGTTATATATGGTAATCTAAAATTAGAGATTACTTTTTTCACCAAATTTCTGCAAGCTTCTGGCGAACTTAATCGTTCACGCATATAGAGATGAAGAACTGTACCTCCTGTATATTTGCATTGTAACTCATCTTGCTGAATTAGTGCTTCGAATGGATCGTCAGTATAATTTACCGGCAATTGAGAACTATTTGTATAATAGATGTTTTCATCTTTCCCTGCTTGGACAATTTCAGGAAATCTTTTCTTATCTTCTTTTGCAAAACGATATGTTGTACCTTCTGCCGGTGTTGCTTCTAGGTTATATAGGTTACCTGTTTCTTCCTGAAACTGTTTCATTTTATTTCTGATATGGTCTAGAATGGTTAGAGCGAAATCTCTGCCTTCATTCGTTACTATATCAATGTCTTCTGAATAGAAATTTTTAATCATTTCATTTATTCCATTTACTCCAATAGTAGAGAAGTGATTTTTAAAATGTGGGAGATATCTTTTTGTATATGGATATAATCCACGATCATACATTTCTTGAATAAATTTTCTTTTTTTCTCTAAAGTAGACTTTGACGCCTCTAATAAATGATCTAATCGTGTAAATAATTCTTTTGAATTCCCTTTATACAAAAATCCAAGTCTAGCCATATTTATTGTTACTACACCAATACTTCCTGTCATTTCAGCGCTTCCAAACAATCCATTGCCTCTTTTTAAAAGCTCTCTCAGGTCAAGTTGGAGTCTGCAGCACATACTTCTTACCGCATTAGGTTTGTAAGCATTTTCATTTTCTATTTTATTGCCTAATTCGTCTTTTATATATTGACTTCCAACAAAATTTTGGAAATAAGAAGAACCAATTTTTGCAGTATTTTCAAACAGGAGATCACTGTTTTCACCATACCAGTCAAAATCCTCGGTGATATTTACAGTTGGTATAGGAAAGGTGAAAGGCTGTCCTTTTGAGTCGCCTTCCGTCATAACTGTATAGTACGCCTTATTTATTAAATTCATTTCAATTTGAAAATGTTTGTAGCACATGTCTTTTATATCTTCAACGCCTCTTTCTTTCGCTCTTTTTAGAAAATCCGGATTCTCAGTTTGGTCGCTGTATAAATGCAAATTATTTTTTGTAGGCGTTTGATCTTTTAGGTCGTTTGGCACAACCCAATCTATTGTTATATTCGTAAAAGGAGATTGCCCCCATCTAGCTGGTACATTTAAATTGTAAACAAAACTTCTTATGGCTTTTAAAACTTCTTCATAGCTTAAGTTATCTTTAAAAACGTATGGGGCTAAGTAAGTATCGAATGAACTGAATGCTTGCGCTCCGGCCCACTCACTTTGAAGTATTCCTAAAAAATTAGCCATTTGGCCTAATGCTTCTCTAAAATGAGAAGGAGCCTTGCTCTCAACTCTTCCTCTTACACCATTAAATCCTTCATTTAAAAGTACGCGGAGACTCCAGCCAGCACAGTAACCGGTTAAACAATCAAGGTCATGTATATGTATATCTCCATTTCGATGAGCATAGCCTTCTTCTTTATTATATACTTTATCCAGCCAGTAGTTCGCAATTATTTTCCCTGCAACGTTATTTACTAATCCGGCATTTGAATAGGATGTGTTTGCATTTGCATTTATTCGCCAGTCTGTATTCATAATATACTCATTGATAGTTTGTGTGCTATCAATGTATGTTGTGTCATCATTTAAACCTTCAACATGTTCACGTTGCATTTTTCGAGTATGCCTATACAGCATAAATGATTTCATTACATCGAAGTACTTCCTATCATAAAGAACCTTTTCTATTATGTCCTGTATCTCCTCTACAGCCCAAACTTCTTTTGATGTTAATTGTTTACTTACATCATCAATTACTCTTTGATCGTGGTCTTTTTTTACACTTTCAAAACCTTTTTTTATTGCATCCGATATTTTAAACAGATGAAATGGTTTATATTCACCATTGCGTTTTATTACATATGTATTCATGTGCGTTTTTTTTACGAAGGTATATGCAACACATTTATCTAAATTCTTTTTTGCAATTCCTTTTATAAACATTCGATTGTCTTTATTAACATTGATTCTAATGTCATCATTTGTATTGTTATCCAACACTTTCGCGAATGAGATATATCATTTATTTTCTGCTGATAATTTTGTAACCTTTGTCTATGGAAACAAAATTGTTCGATGATATTATTTTTGGACCGCTTCGAAGTAGAAGATTAGGAGTTTCCTTAGGTGTCAATTTATTACCTTCTGATTTTAAGTTATGTAATTTTGATTGTATTTATTGCGAATGTGGTTGGACTGATTTGAAAAAGAGATCTAAATCTAAATTTTACTCAGTTACAAAAGTAGTCTCCCTACTTGAACATAAACTGATTAACTTATTGGAAGATGGAGTAGAATTAAATTCAATTACTTTTGCCGGAAATGGTGAGCCTACTTTACATCCTAATTTTTTAGAAATAATTAATGCTGCTATTGCTCTTAAAGAAAAATACTACCCTAATGCTAAAGTTTCGGTTCTTTCTAACTCTCTTATGTTACATAGAATTGATGTTTTTCTTGCACTTCAGAAAGTGGATAATGCTATTTTGAAACTAGATGCGGGTAGTGAATTTATGTTCCAGTCTATTAATAAACCTTTAAATGCTAGATCACTTAGGTGGGTTGTTGATCAGTTGAAACGATTCAATGGGAAATGCACTATACAGACTCTTTTTTTGAAAGGGATATCAGATGGCAAAATAATTGATAATACTACAGATGTTGAAGTTGGAATGTGGTTGGAATTATTAAAGGAAATTAATCCCAAAGAGGTTATGTTATATTCGATAGATAGACCAACTCCGGAATTGCATTTAGAAAAAGTATCACATGAGACATTGACAAATATTGCAAATAGAGTAATAAATTCGGGGATAAACGCAACTGTTTATTAATGCTCAGTTCTTATTAACTTATCGTTTTGATATAACCCAATCTTTTGTATTTCTCCATTTGCCCCCCATGTAGTGAATGTTCCGTTTAACTTATCATTTTGATAATTACTTTCACTTATTTTTTGACCATTTATATTCCATACGGTCCAAATCCCCGCTCTTTTACCTTCAATGAATTTTCCTTCCATTTGTTTTTTTCCATTAGGATGAAACCAGGTCCATATACCATGGTCTTTTCCATTTAACTTTTCTCCGCTAACTTTTATTTGCCCGTTGGAATATGACGAAGCAGGAGAATAAAAATTGTACTGTAACCAAATAGAGGTAATAACTATGCAAATTACAACGACTCTATGGTATTTTAAATTCTCTTTGAATAAGCCTCTGTCAGCCATTTATTATATCTTATCATATTTTTGCAGATCTTTAGTTTTATCCATTTCCAGTACATATACTTTATCTGGATGTAAAACATAAATATCCATTCCAAAATTTATGATTTTTTTGTCCTGTAATTCTTTTAAGATATTGTGAGATGAGTCCTTATTGGTGAATACAAGAAAATACTTGTCCCCAAAATAATCCAGTAATTTTGATGTAACTTCTATATCTTTATCAATAAAGTTATTTTTTTCTTCAATACGTTCATTAAATGGAAAACCATATTCTTTTTTGAAGATCTCCTCCAGCATCTCATGGCTTTTAAAAAAATCATCCAAATTAGCTATTTGCCAAATCGCCATATTTTCATACATGTTGAAATTGACATTAAAATCATTTACTATCATATTCTGTCTATTGTTTAATAATGTTGACCCCCATCTATTATTCTAAATACATGTAATGCTGAAGGGAATAAAGCATCCATACTTTCTGAAGCTCCTTTAGTTGATCCTGGTAATGCAAGTATTAATGTGTTTCCTATTAGTCCTGCAACGCTTCTTGATAGCATAGAATAAGGAGTTCTGTTTTGCCCGTAATTTCTTGCTGCTTCTACTATTCCGGGTATTTCTTTGTCTAATAAAGGTTTTATTGCTTCCGGGGTAACATCTCTAGGGGATAGACCTGTTCCTCCTGTAAAAATGATCATGTTATTTTGTTGACTCAGTTTATTTATTTGAGCCTGAATCTCTTTTATTTCATCGGGAATTATTTGATACTCTGTTATTACAACATTGTGTTTTTGAAGTTTTTCGATGATGGCTTTGCCTGCTTTGTCACTTTTTTTACCGGCAGAAATGGAATCTGAGCATACAATTACTGCCGCTTTCAAATCGGTTCTATACTTGTCGATAAAATCGGATTTTCCTCCCTTTTTTGAAATAAGTCTGATGTTTCGTATCTCAATACCTTTGTCAATAGGCTTTAGCATGTCATACATTGTGAGTGCTACCACAGAAGCTCCATGCATTGCTTCTACTTCAACACCGGTTTTGTAAATTGTATGAACCTCTATTTGAATATATATTTCTAGATCATTAATATTAAAATCTATTTTGGTATATTCTACGGGCATTGGATGGCAATCAGGGATCATATCGCTGGTTCGTTTTACCGCAAAAAGACCTGCTGTTTTTGACATCTCAAAAACATCTCCTTTAGGGACCGCTTTGTTTCTTACAGCCTCAATTGTTTCTGATTTACTTACTCTTACTATCGCTTCTGCTATTGCAATGCGATGTGTATTTGATTTAAATGTTATATCTACCATTTTATATTTTGTTTTCTTTCCAAACGTATGTGTTATCTTCAAATATTTCCTGCCCCCAAATTGGAACATCCTTTTTTATTCGCTCAACTATATCTCTGCATGCATCAAATGCCATTTTTCTATGTTTGGAGGATACGAAAACAAACAAACAAATTTCACCGGCATTTACTTCGCCAATACTATGATAAATATGCATACATGTCAGTTCATATTTCGAAAATGCATCTTCTCTTATTTCATGAAATTTACTTTCAGCCATCTCTTCATAACAGGAATAGTTTATTGCCTTAACAACTTTTTCGTTTATTACGTCTGCCCTTACTTGCCCCAGAAAAATGTCATGTGCTCCTATAGTTGTTTTAGTAGTATGTTTTGCAATACTTTCCCCAATAAAGGCAGGACTAATTGGGCCATTAATGAATACGTTGTGTTTCTTTTTCTCTTTCATACTTTATTGTTATTTAGCCATTCGATTATCCCCCCTTTTAAAGAGTAGAAATTATTTGTGCTGATCTTTTTTTGTAACATCCGGATTGCCAGTTTACTTCTTACACCTGTTTTGCATACTAAGATCACTTTTTTACTTATCTCTATTTCGTTTATTCTATCAATGAGATCTTCAATAGGGATCTGTTTATCAATTAGTTCATCGGACTTTGGTAATTCGCTAGGATCTCGTATGTCTATAATTTGTAACCCCTTTCTGTTATTCTTGATCTCGATTTTAAAATTTTCACATGTAATTTCCTTTATTTCAATAGTATTTTCTATTCCACAAAATTGTTTGTAATTATAATTTTCAAACTTTTCAGAAGTGATTGATTCTCTTTTTGCGTTAGGAGTAATCTTTAATTTATAAAAATCCATGTTAAGAGAATTTACAATTAATAGCTCTTCTGATAAGGGATTTCCTATGCCTGTAATTATTTTTATAGCTTCACATGCTTGCATTGTTCCTATAATACCCGGCAAAACACCTATTACACCTGCTTCCGAACAGTTTGGTGCTTGCTCATTTTCTGGAGGCTCAGGAAAAAGATCTCTGTAGTCTGTAGTGATTTGTTGGCCTTCTGGTGCGTAATGGAATACAGCTACTTGACCTTCGAATTTATGAATGGCACCGTATATAAGTGGTTTTTTAGTAATTGCACAGGCGTCATTTATTAAATAGCGAGAAGAGAAGTTGTCTGTTCCATCTATTATTATATCATATTTTTGAAATAATTCTAAAGCATTTTTATTCGTTAATTCATAGCAATATGTAGTGAATTTTACATATGGATTTTGTCTTGATAGTTTTTGTACTGCAATATCAACTTTGTATTTATCTATTTCATTTGAGTTATACAAAACTTGTCTTTGAAGGTTTGTTTCGCTAATGGTATCAAAATCTATAATTCCGATGCACCCAACACCTGTAGCTGCAAGATATTGCAATATTGGGCAACCCAACCCTCCTGCTCCTATAATTAGGACAGATGAATTTTTTATTTTCTCCTGCCCTGCTAAGCCGATTTCTGGGAGTAGAATGTGCCTATTGTAACGTTTTTTTTCCTTGTCTGTTAACATTTAACCTCCTGCAAATGGTGGTAATAAGGCAACTTTGTCGCCATTTTTTAGTGTTGTATTGGATGTTATCAATTCTTTATAAACCGCTATTACATATTTCATGTTTTTTAGCTTTGGATATTTTTCTATTAGTTGTTTATTCAGAGTTTCTGTATCATAACAGTTTGTTATTTCTAGCTTTGGAGCTCCGATCATTTCAGCGATTATTCCGAAGAACATTATTTCTATTTTCATTTTTATTGATAATTATGCTTGTAATTATTTAATTCTTCTTTAGTATTTATGTTTACAAATTGACTAGTTGTTTCGAATTCTACCACTTTTGTATTAAATTGCTGTATGGCTTTTCTTATTTTGAATTGTCTATTTTCAATTAGCACTCTTAACTGATTTGCAATTGTTTTTGAATATATACCACAGAGAGGATGTGCTTCTCCTTTATTTGAGGCAATTATTACATCATACTTATCTATCTTTTTAACGAGTTCTGTCAATGTGTTTTTTTTAATAAATGGGGTGTCACAGCTAATTACCATATTGTATTTAGTTTGGGAGTATTCCAAACCGGTTAAAATACCACCAATAGGTCCAACATTTTTTATTAAATCGGCATGCACTGTGTGACCAAATTTGTTGTACTCATTATTGTTCGAAATAATTAATATAGTATCAGTGATTAATTTTAGTTGATCTATTATATATTGAACCATTGGTTTATTATTAATCTCAATTAATCCTTTGTCGAAACCCATTCTAGAACTTTTTCCGCCTGCTAATATTATTCCTGTAATTTTCTCCTTTATTGCCATTGTTCGTTGTTTTCTTTAGAATATAACGCTAATAAAAAAATTATAGATCCAAGCTACTTGTTGCTTGTTTACTGAAATTCTCAAATCCATTATAAAGTAACCAGAACTTTTTAAGCACAGCTATCCCTTCTTCAGTTAGTTTTGTTCCACCACCACCTTTTCCGCCAGCAACTGTTTCAATTAGCGGCCTTTTAGATTGCCTATTCATGCTATCCAATTTTTCCCAGGCATGCTTATATGACATTTTCATAGATTTTGCTGCTTCACTAATACTTCCAAATTCTTTTACTCGTTCCAGTAAGATAGCTCTTCCATAGCCTATGAATGTTCCATTTTCATTCTCGATCCAAATATTTCCTTTTACTTTATACATGTTTATGTGTTTGGGAACAAGATAATTTCTGCAATTTCTCCAGCCTGAACCTGCTCTTTTTCTTCAGATAAATAGACTAATCCATCAGCATCTAAGAAGGTGTTTAGAATATTTGACTCTTGCCCATTGTGTATCTTTAACTGATTGTTGTGTATGCTCGCTTTTAAGAAATTCGCCAATCCTTGTTTCTTACTGAAAGAATCAAGTAGAGGGAGTCGAACACTTTTTAAACTTGTTATTTTTTCCCCACACACAGATTTTATGGCTGGATAGACATAATTGTAAAAACAGCTTACTACTGCAGCTGGGTTGCCTGGTAATCCAAAAACTAATACGTCTCCTTTCTTTCCAACGTACATTGGCTTTCCTGGTTTTTGCTTTACTTTATATATTAATTCAGTTGCATTGATCTGTTCTAATGCACTATGTGTATAGTCATATTTTCCAACAGATATCCCCCCGGTTATTATTATAATGTTAGATGTTTTTATTACTTTCATTAAAATTTCGCACAGCGCCTCTTTATTGTCACCACAATGATGGATATAAATGTCCTTTATTCCCATCATTTGCAAAGCCGATTTTAATGTTATTCCATTTGATTCAAAAACTTTACTCCCCTCAAGATTATCGTTTACACTAATTAGCTCGTTACCGGTTATAATTATATTTACTCCAGGGATAGCAAAAACGTTTATCTCCTTTATTCCTAATGATGTTAAAAAACCAATTAGCGGAGGCGTTAACCTCGTGCCTTTGGGTATTGCACATTCTCCCTTTTTTATCTGTGATCCTTTCTTTCTTACGTTTGCTCCCTTTATTATTGAATTTGAATGCAATAAAATTTCATTATTTGCTATAGAAACATCTTCCTGTATAATTACTGTATCTATTCCTTCAGGTATTTTTGCGCCTGTAAATATTCTGATGGCTTCGCCTTCTGAAAACTGATCATTTGAATCAGCCCCTGCCGCAATTTCTTTTGCAGTAAAAATTCCTCCCCCTTTTATAAACGTATCATGCGATATTCCATATCCATCCATAGCAGCCTGATCAAACATTGGAATGTCAATAGTTGCATATACGTCTTCTGAAATAGTTCTGTTTAGAGCATCTTCAACTTTAATGTTTTGTATACCCAATACAGAAGTATTATTTAAAATAATATTTTTTGCTTCTTCAACTGAAATCATACGCAATATTATAATTTTTTTAAAATTTATAATATGATATAAATCATAAAAATGTGCTTGCCCTCTGGCATAGTTTTGTTGAAATAAATTTTGATATGTGGATTAAGTATTTTGTTTGCACTATAGTTAGAGCTTTCCGTATGATCTCTATGTTTTAAAGTTTGCTCTTTTGTTCGGTTTAAATTTAAAATTACTAGTAATGGTGACTAGAAGAAATGTTTTCTTTTTTTTGATAATTGTTTTCTTGATATACTCTACTATTATTTTTTTTTCTGGGGTAAAGGGAGATATCGGTGTTCTTTCTAAAAACGGGCAGAAGGGTAAATTACATTTTCAGAAATACAATTGTATAGCATGTCATCAGTTATATGGTTTAGGAGGATATATGGGGCCTGATTTGACTAATATTATCAGTGAGAAAGGTAAAGGCAGAGAGTATGCTAGGGCATTTATTCTTAATGGGACTTATAAGATGCCCAATTTTAATATTTCACGCATTGAGGCAGAGGAGTTGTTAGATTATTTAGATGATATTGATAGATCCGGACAGTCTAAATTAAAACAATTCAAAATTAATTTTAATGGAACGATTTCTTTTTTGAATGAGTATGAAAAATAAATTAGAAATATTATTTATAACTCTAGCTGTTTTGTCTTTATTGGGAGGGCTTTTTTTTGGAACGATTGCAAGTATTCAATTTTTTTCTCCCGAAACACTTAGCTTTATTCCGTTCTATAAGACCCGCCCCTTACACGTTTCATTAGTAGTATCTTGGATTTTCTTGGCTTCAATGGGAGGAATATATTTTTATCTTCCTGATATTGTCAATAAGCCTTTGTTTTCTAAAAAAATAGCATTCTTACATTTTTACTTGTTTTTAATAACAGGTATTATTATACTAATTTGTTATTTCTTAGGAAAGTTCGGTGGCCGTGAGTATTGGGAGTTTCCTCCAATCTTGTCAATTCCTGTTGTTTTGACATGGTTGCTATTTGGTTGGAATTTTTTTAAAAGCATTTTCCAAAAAAGTTTTGATTGGCCTGTTTATGTTTGGATGTGGACAACAGGCATATTGTTTTTTCTTTTTACTTTCAGTGAATCTTATATATGGCTTTTGCCACAGATCAAAGAAAACGCTATAAAAGAGTTGACTTTTCAGTGGAAGTCATATGGCGCTTTAGTTGGGTCATGGAATATGCTTGTTTACGGAACAGCGATTTATTTGATGGAGAAAATAAAAGGCGATGCTACTATTTCTAGAAGTAGAATCGCATTCCTGTCATTTTTTTTAGGTTTTATTAATTTGTTGTTTGGTTGGGCTCATCATATTTATAATGTGCCCACAGCTCATTGGATTCGTATTTTGTCATATGCAATAAGTATGACAGAGTTGCTTTTGCTTGCTAAAATTATTTTGACATGGAGGAGTACCTTAAAAGATCATCAACAACGTTTTTATTTATTGTCTTATCGCTTTTTAGTAGCTGCAGATTTTTGGATATTTCTTAATCTAGTTTTGGCGATCTTGATCTCTATACCGGCTGTCAATATTTATACACATGGTACTCATATAACGGTGGCTCATGCAATGGGTAGCACAATAGGAATTAATACCATGATTTTGCTAGCTTCTTGCTTCTATGCTATCGATAAAATAGTTGCTGTTGAGTATACTCATTTTCAAAAAAAAATAATAACCATTGGCTTTGTATTGTTTAATATATTCTTGTTGCTTTTTTGGTTGACATTGATAGCTGCGGGTGCAATAAAAGGAATTAGTCTAGTGAGAGATAACATAGGTTTTTATGAAATTATGAATAAAATTGAGCCTTATATGATACTGTTTTCTGTTACGGGAATGTTAATGTTTGTTGCTTTGTTTATGATCTTGATCTTCCCTTTAAGAAATTCAATAAAATTTATTTTTTCTCGCTAAATATCATGACTCATGTCATAGTATATCGTTTGCCTATAGCTATAACTTTGTTCGCAGTAATTGAGAATTAAAATGGACGATCTAATTATTAATTCATTAGTCAGTTTCCCTGTTTTTAGAGACATCAAAGATGACGCAACTCTGTCGTTTTTGAGATCAATCCCATCTAAAAAATTTCAAACCGGCCAAATAATTGTTTCATATAAAGACCAATTCAGGGGAGTCCTATTTATAAAAAATGGACTTGTTAAGATGTACAAAAATGGTGCATCGGGTAAAGAAAGTATTATTGGATTAGGTAATAGTGGAAGTACGTTTGCCATTGAATCGGTTATAAATAAAGCACCTTATTTGAATTCAATCGAAGCTTTGTTTGATACAGAAGTTTATTTTTTAAGTCATACTGAGCTGGTAGGGTTATTTAGTTCAGATAAGAATTTACTTTTTGGGTTTATTAAGGAGTTGTGTTTGGAGGTTAACTATGTTGAAAACAGATTAAATTCTCTTTTAAATAAAAAAACTTCAGAACAAATTGCTGAAGTTTTGATCACTTGTGCAAAGGCCGTAAATAAGGAAAAAGATATTATTGATATTCGAGTATCAGAAATATCAAAAATAATTGGCACTACTAATAATTATGCTCATAAAATAATCAAAGATTTGGTCAGAACTAGTGCAATTAAAATGGAAGGTAAAAAGATTCGGATTCTTAATTGGAATAAACTATGTTCGTTTGCAGGAACTGATATTAATTATGTTTAAATGAAAAATCAAGGTCCTTCTTTCGAAGATGTTGCTGTTGCATTTTCGAATAAAACAAACAAAGAGTTATATCATTCTAAATGGCTGTTTCGACTTTTTGGAATTAATTTCCTTGTTAGTTTTTTTTCAAAAATGGTCCCGCTTCTTTTTAGTATTGGCATTCCAATTTCTTACCTTATTAAAAAATCTGTATTTAAACAGTTTTGTGCAGGTGAAACGCTTGAAGAAAGTTCGATCATTATAAAAAAAATGAATGATTTTAAAGTCCAATCTATTCTTGATTATTCTGTTGAGGGAAATGGGACAGATGAAGGATTTGAATCAACGAAGACCGAGATTAATAGAATCATTCTTTTTGCAAAAGAAAATAAAGCCGTACCGTATACATGTCTAAAATTTAGCGGAATTGCTCCACTCTCTTTGTTAGAAATGTATAACTCTACGATCATTGACTTTAATTCAAATCCAAAATTAGATGAGGTTGTGAAGCGTTTCAACTCTATTTGTCATTCTTCATTGGTTAATAATGTCCCCATTTTTGTTGATGCAGAGGAAAGTTGGATCCAAAATTCTGTGGATATGTTTGTTGAGAATGCCATGAAGAAATTTAATCGAGATAAAGCCATTGTATTGACTACCCTACAGATGTATAGATGGGACAGAATAGATTATTTAAGAAAAATAATTAATGAGTCAAGAAAAGGGGGATATTTTATTGGAGTGAAATTAGTGAGAGGTGCTTATTATGAAAAAGAAAATTTTAGGGCAAAAGAAATGGGATACAAGTCGCCTATACATATCGATAAAGAAAGAGTGGACCATGATTTTGATAAAGCGGTAAGTATATGTTTGGAGAACATAGATATTATGACATTATGTATTGGTTCGCATAATGAGGAGAGTACCTATTTTGCATTGAATGAAATGAAACGTTTAGGGTTGAAACCGGATGATAAGAGAATCTATTTTAGTCAACTCTATGGAATGAGTGATAATATTAGTTTTAACCTGGCTATTGCAGGATATAACGTTACAAAATATCTGCCGTATGGTCCTGTTAAATCTGTCATCCCTTATTTAATTAGGAGAGCAGAGGAGAATTCTGCTATTTCCGGTCAAATGAGTAGAGAGTTATCGTTTATAACCACTGAGATAACTAGACGTAAAACTGCTCAAAAGCTTCTCAATTAGTCTAAATAAGCCATTTTCAAAAAAATGAATATGGCTTAATTTTTTAATGATAACAATTGTAATGTTTTTCTGAATCAGAGTAAGTTGAAAAACAAAAAGGCCTATAATCGATTAGATTATAGGCCTTTTGATTAATAAGATAAGTATTACTTATCTTGGTGGTACCAATGGGGGAAAGGTCGTACTATGAAGTCGAGGATTTCCACAAAATACTGGAATTCACGGGACTTTTAGAACCTTTAACCGATTGATAAAATTTCTTCAAAGCCACCTATGTGGGCTTTGGGTATAAAGGTAGAAATTCCTAAAATTTTAACAACAAAAAAGGGGCGAAAATCGCCCCTTAATTTTTCCCCTGAAATAAGCCCTATTTTTTGATTTTATGGGCTTTTGCTGCTTGTTCAAAGCCAACCCAGTTTCCTTTGTCATCTTGCCCACGATTGGCTAATTCTTGCCTAATAAGGGTTTTTAAATCAAAATCACCTCTTAAGGCTTCTACAAGTAGCGCAGTTGCCGTTTGGGTAAAAATGTACTTGGGATTAACATCGTCGGGACGGCTTGCAAAATCAGAAGATAAACGTAATTTTTCCAAGCCTTTTTCGGTTAACTCACCACCCATTTCGACCCAAACTTTAGGTGGTATCATTTCACGGAGATAGGTGTCCAAAAAGGCTGCTTGGCGCAAGGCTTCTTTCATTTTTCCTTCTTCATAAAGGTTCTTAATTCGGATCAGGTGCGATCTTTCGATTGAATGCAGTTCCGGATGATTTGTCCAGTCCTGCTCTTGATTTTCTTTCTTTTTCATGGTGTCTACATTCGATACTTTATTCGGAACGTCCAAGTTCTTTTCGCTTTTTCTGACTCCATTTAACTCTTCTGCCTCTCCTATACCTTTGTCTCCAAAAATATCCAGTTCACCTCCCTGATTAAATCGCCCGAATTGTACTGCTTTGCCTTGTTCCGGCACTTCAATCACAACATCCACATCATGCTGAAATTCATTATTGCCTTTGAACTTTCCTCCTTTGGTGGCCTGAAATACATAGATGAAAGATTTCCCTTTATTGTCTGCTTTTAGTTTATCCAAGTCTTTAGGAAGCAATCCGAGTTTGTTTACCGAGTCTAGGAATATAAAATCATAGGCTGATAAATCAATGGGTAATGCATCCGCAACAAACAGGTTTTCGTGTGCGACATCTTTATCCTTTAACTTCTTCTGAAGTGTAGCATCCAGTTTTTCCTCTTTTGCAACATAGAGTACCTTCCCGTGATTTCTTGCTAAATATCCTGCAAAGTCAACACACAAATAGCTTTTGCCCATTTTCGGCATACCGAAAACCATCGCAGTAAATCCGGGGGAGGGATCACCAATAAAGTTTAACCACCTGTCTTTAAATCCTATTGAATTAAACTGAAGGTTGGTAAAATCGGTGCTTTGCATTACGTTCACCTGTGCAGGTGGATTATTGATTCCATTCAAATCCATCTTTTTCTTTTTAACTTTAATATAGGATTCATCAATATCCTCGTAAGCATTCTCATATTTTTCAATTATGACTTTAAGTCTTTTAACTGTTGCTGGACTCAAAACAAAGTGTTTAGCGTTTCCCATCGTATTGAAGGCTTTCAGTACAGCTTGTTGAATTGCCATGATGTCTTTCGCTACCGGAGATTTTTTAGTAATCTTCTTTTCCTCAATCGCTTTCTGCAATTCATCAATGAAAATCTCAAAAGTCTTTTTGTAAAGTATCTTGTCATTGAAATCTAAAAAGCGATTTATAAATTTTACCTCGGTGGAAATCTCTCCGTAAGGGTTTTTCTTTTTAGTTTTTTCAGAGCCTAAACCATTCATTGCTTTTTTCTCCTTTGGTGCTTCTGTATTTCCAGAAACAATGAATTCTTCTAATTTTTTAAACGCAAGATTTGCCATACGTTTTAAATCAGCTTCGTTTTTATATATACTCCAGTCTTCGCCTTCATCTGTCTTTGAAAGTATGACCATGTGCGACTCTTGTAAAACATTTGGTAAATTTTCAAAACCAATCTCCTCAATGGTTTCAAAATAATTGTCAGTTGTTATTTTCTTTCCCTTCATTATGCTGCGAATTTTAAGCGTTTGAGTTTGGTTTCTATTTCTTTTACTGAGATGCGTTTGAGTTTTAGATCTGCGTTCATTGGTTTAATTTTCTCCGGGTCATAATTAAACACTAACATTTCCGTTTTCTTTTTATCAGTATGTTTAGTGACCGCCACTGATTTCTCCACTTTTTTAGTTCGCCATTTGAATTTTTTTATGTACTGACTCAGAATCGCAGAGGGATAGGAACTCAACAGAAACTTCCCCTTTACTTTACTCAGCTTGTCGAGCAATTGTTTATAATCTGCCTCAGAATATCCTTTGTAATGTCCCATGTCAGAACCAATGTATGGTGGATCGGCATAAATGAAAGCGTCCTTGGCATCGCATCGGTCAATTACTTTTAGGGCATCGTTGTTCTCGATTTGAACGGTCTTTAATCGCTGTGCATAAGCGTGGGTAAAATCTTCTCGCTTATTTGCAAGTGATTTTTCTTTTGAATTGGTTTTACCAAATCCCCAAGAACCTATCATTCCTGCAAAACCCTGATTAGTGAGTGTCCATAATGCCCATGCACGTTTAACATCCGGAAATAATTCAGGATGCTCATATACAACCATTGCATTTTTGTATAACTCACGGCTATGCAAAGTGGATTGAATTTCTTTTTGTAATTCGGAAAACTTGGATTTTATCACCTTAAAGAAATTAATCACTTCTCCGTTTTTATCATTGATAACTTCCACTTCTGATTTGGGTTTAGCAAAGAACAATGCTCCGCCACCAAAGAATGGTTCGCAATAAATGCGATGAGCCGGTATTAAATGCAAAAGGTGCTTTAACATGGTTTGTTTTCCTCCGTAATATGTAATTGGTGTTTTCATTTTTAAGAAGTAAAAGCCGGACTTTAATTGTCCGGCTTTAGTTTTAGTTTTTAGCTGTAGATAAGTGCTTTACGGTTATCCCAAACTTTGTCGAAGTTTTTATTACCACCTGCCCAGTGATAAGAAAGAACTCCTTTGTTGTTGGTCACTTTTAAGATTGCCCACACTGCTTGGTCGGTTGCTGCTCCCGGATTAGCAAATCCTTTGTAAACCACATTTGAATTTGTCTCGTCTACCAGTTTAGGCTCGTAGAAGATTTTGTCGTTCATGCTTGTTACCTTTTCAGATAATTGAGCCACGGAATTTTTCAAATTAACGATCTCCGCATTACCTTCTGTTTGTTTTGCTTCCGTAGCCAAACCAACTGCTGCTGCTGTTTGAAGCATGTCGATGATTTTATCTCTCAACTCTTCCACATTGGCACTTGCCGGATTTGTAACTTCGGTTTGGTCTACAAACACATTGTACAATGCGCCCTGACCGATGTCGATTTTGATAATGGTATCTCTTACCACTTCCACTTCTTTGATTTGATTTTTCAGAACAAAGCGTGGTGAGCCATCTGTGATAATTTTAAGGCTCGATCCGTTGTTGATGATTTCTGTTGCCATTTAGTCCTCCTTTTTGTCTTGGTTGTTTTAACTGTTGTTAATTGCTCCTACAATCACTTCACCGATTACAGCCCCCATGAACCCGCCAATCATTACAAAGGGAATGGTGTCCTTTTGTGCTTCCTTGGCGTAGAAGTAGCTGATGAGTGAAGCAGCGAGTGTAACGGATGATACGATTGTTTTTTCTTTCATTATTTATTGGCGTTGATGTAAAGTGTTGTAGCGATTCCTGATAGTATGAGCATGCCTCCGGCAAGCAGTTTATTTTGCAGCACTTTCCTGCGCTGAGATTTGTAGGCTGTATTCAAATCTTCGGTGAGCTTTCGTTCTCTTTCTAAATTGTCATCCAACAAACCTTTTAGTTGTGAATAGGAATCAGCACAAACCACAATCTGCGAATCTTTTGTAGCGACAATTTCCTGAAGCTGCACTATGTTGGTTTCGTAGATGCTTTGCGTACTGTCCACCCATGCCACATAAGCGAGTGTTTGTTGTTTTAAGGAATCACAATCATTCAGCAATTGCTCAAAACTCAAGGTGTCGCTTTTCTTTTCTGCTAATGCAACAAGGGCAATTTGCGATTGATTCAACTTGAACTTGGTTGCTTTCAGTTTGCTTTGAGTGAAGGATAATTCTTTTTGTAAACTGTCGCTGTATGTTTTCAGGGATTCAAAAGCAGCTTTATAACTGGTATCAATGCGCTCCGCTTTTTCTGAAGCCTTTATCACTTCCGTTTTATCAGGCTTCACTTTTTCTCCGGTATTGCAGGTACTAAGTGACAGGAACAAACCTGTGATCAATGCTGTAAATAAAATAACTAATGGAACTCGTTTCATAATCTTTCGTTTTTAAGAATGGTTTTTAATTTATGTTTTTTGACTTTTTCTCAAGAGAGTAACCGAACGTACCTGCACCAATCATACTGATAAATGCATAGAACATGTATTCAGGAACCTCCATACTAAGGAACTGCTGCGACACCCAGCTAATGATTGACATAAGCACGTAGGTTAGCGTAACTGCTTCTCTTAAAGAGAAATTTCCGTCTTTGTCTTTTAGTAACTGGTGTAAGATGTCTTTTACTTTCATGGTTGCTGTTCTTGTTTTTTAAATAGGTGATTAAATGTTTCGCTGATTTGTTCAGCGATGTTTTTGAGTTTATCGCCTCCTGTGAAAGCGATGTACCCTAATGCAAGCAGACCAACGATTCCTGCTCCAACTGCGATGCGCCTGTAGGTTTCTCTTTTTACTGCTCTGAAATCAAGCAGAGTGTAAGTGAATTTATTGCCGTACATCCGGCGATGGCGTTCACACAGAAGCATGAATTGCTGAAAGGCTGTTGCATTTTCAAATACCTGACACCCTGCTGAATTTTTATCTACGGTTTTGGTTGTTCCTGTTTTGTTGGCTCTGTGGACATTGATTCCATACATGCCCTTTGTTTTTTTACCGTTATAAAAATCAAGCATTGCGTCACGGTCATAATCCCGGATAACAGTTACAGGTTTGCGCTGTACTAAAGCTGTGTACTGTCCACGGTGTAAGCCCATCTCATAAGCATGCTCATATTGCCCTTGGGCGAGAATGGCTGTTCCCTGTGGCTGCATCGGATTGCGTAACCAAAATGTACCCGGATCGGTGGTGGCTTTGTAAACGTGATAGTTCCATTTGATTGGGCTAACCTTATAGAACACATGAATCTCGTCATCAAAGCGATTCGGGGTTGTACTGGCAGATCGCAAGCCTACAATGTTTAACTCATACGGGCGGGTATAGAGTTTAAAGCCATTGTGCTTTAGTATTGCTCTTAATTTCTGTAATACCATTATGCCGCGGAATTAAAATCAGGTTCGTAATTTTTTAGCCACTCTTTTACATCGAAGCAAGGGCAGGCTTTTTTCACTCCCGGAAAATCTCTGTGTCCAAGCACTTCTGCTTTCGGGTACTTTTCCGTTAAGCGAACGATGATATTGAACATGGCATGCTTTTGTGCATCGCTGCGGTTGTCCACAGGTTTTCCGTCTTTGTCAATTCCGCCAACATAAGCGATACTGATGCACTCGGAATTATGTTTGTAAACACCGTAGCTGTTTTTCTTTTCATCGAACAACTGTACAATTGTTCCGTCACGCTTAATGAAATAATGATAGCCGGGAGTATCGCCCCATCCACGCTGTTCTTTCCAGTAGCGTTTGATGGATTCGAGAGTGGTTGTGGTGGGTGTTGCTGTGCAATGCACCACGATGTATTTTATGTTTCTTTGATTCATAAGTAATTGATGGTTTTGGTTTCCACTAAAAAGTGTTTTCCGTTGTTTTCAAATAAGGTGTGATTGCCTCGCTGTGCGATTACTTTTCCAAGCACCATATTGGATGGAACTTTAATCGCTTTCTTTGAATGCACCCATACCAGTGTTGGATGTTTGGTGATGATACTGGAGCTTTCTATACCGGACAGTGACCATTTCTTTCCGTCATAATTCAATCCCATGCGGGTGAACTGTAGTCGGATCGCTTGCTTTTGCTTCTCATCGGTAAAACTGTTGAGCATTCCGTTGACAAGTGTTTGTCGAACTCCACCGATGCGGTAGTTAGTTTTAAAATCATCAGAGACTGTGGTGTAATCGTCTTTTGATTTTAATTTTTGCAGGGCTTTAATTGCTCCGGTGTAGTTTTTAATGATGGCTGCGCTGTACAATTCTTTTGCTGTTGCAGAAGCGTCCAAAGTTTCACCCTGTGTCATTACATTGAAGGTGCTTTCATCAATGGTACTTGGATAGCCCGCTTTAATAAGAGCCGCTTCTGTTTTGCTCCCGAAATCTCCGTCTGCTCCCGCTTTTCCGAGTGCATCTTTTCCGAGTTTAGCAAGCAATACTTCCTGCACCTGTTTTACTCTCGCTCCTTTACTGCCTTTCTTTAATGGAAAATCATCGTTTCGTTTAGGAGCAGAGGGAAAGGAGAAGTTTGATTTAGCCGGAGGGTTTAAGTCCAGGTCAGGCACTTCACTCGCATTTTCATCCGA
>JAEUTU010000104.1 GCA_016786925.1 Bacteroidia bacterium | reverse complement strand
CAGACTGTTTCAACGTGATAAAATAAATACCACTTTCCCAGTGCTCACTTTTCAATTCACACGAAAGTTTTCCAACAGGATCTGTTGCGTACTCCTCAGTAAGAATAGTCTCGCCCAACACGTTTACCACATGTAGGTTTGTTTTTTGAGCTGCTATGCCATCGAATATAATATTTACATTCTCATTGGATGGATTGGGATACACGTGCATAAACAATTGTTTTACCTCTTGATTCTCAATTCCAGTTAGCGTAAAATGCCAAATACTATCTATCCATTCGGGATGATCAATGTATGGATTACGATTATTCTGTATTTGATAAATAGCATTGTTACGGGCGATCTCTTTGGCGCTAACGGTATCCTGATGTGCCCAGATCAACAACTGATCCACCTGCCATGGCAATAATTCTGATTTATTGGTTGCAGCAGAAGTTGCCCAACCCGCATCTTCATTCATATAGCGTGTTGACATATAAAAATAGCTGCGGGCAAGATCTCCTTTGTATTCGTCTATAGGTTCGAATGCGGCAGAAGAATACCCTGTACTAGATGAAAAACCTAAAGTACTTCCATTTAATGTAGTCGTGTTTACCCAACCTACTTCTGCATAGGGGTAATTACTTCTGATATTGTTTACATATCCATCGGTAGGGTAAACATGAAAAAGATCAGATGATGGGACTGTTTCAGAATTGAACCAGCTTTGTGGCCAGGAGTGTTCCCGGTTATAACAATCGGCTTCTGAATTATAAGAACCACATTGATCGGATACAAATGTAAACTGATAAGGTGGTGTACCACCCGGAACGTCACTGTAAATATCCCATACTTTTCCATTTGACTTCTTATCCGTACTTTGAAAATGCGTCCATAAGCTGGAATAACTTACCGAATTATGATTTTTAATGATATTATGCAATGCTAACTTTAAAGGAGCACTGGTCAAACCTTGTGCTGCATTATAGTAACCGGGAGGAATCTGAGCATACCCTTGTAAAATGGATGCGGCAAAAAATAGAATTCGAATAATGTGTTTCATGTCTTACAAATGTACAAAAAAACGGGCGCCCGACACATGTGCCGGACGCCCGTATAACAATCAAACAAAAGAAAATTATTTTTTATCGTCTTTTACTTCTTCAAAATCAACATCTGTTACTTCTGCATCAGACGAAGCATTTGCTCCTGCTCCGGCATCCCCTTGAGGATTACCCGCTTGTTGCTGCGCATTGTACATATCTTGAGAAGCAGCTTGCCATGCAGCATTTAATTTTTCCATAGCAGCATCAATTCCGGTAAGGTCTTTCGCTCCATGAGCCGTTTTTAACTCTGCCAAAGCACCATCGATAGCAGATTTCTTGTCGGCTGGAAGTTTATCACCATACTCTTTCAATTGCTTTTCTGTTTGGAAAACCATCGAATCAGCAGCATTGATCTTTTCTACTTCTTCTTTCGCTTTTTTATCTGATTCTGCATTTGCTTCTGCCTCACGTTTCATTTTTTCAATCTCTTCTTTCGACAAACCACTACCCGCTTCAATTCTGATCTGTTGTGATTTTCCTGTTGCTTTATCTTTTGCAGACACTTGTACGATACCATTTGCATCAATATCGAATGTTACTTCAATTTGAGGGACACCACGTGGTGCAGGCATGATACCATCTAAATTGAACTGACCAATGGTTCTGTTATCTTTTGCCATTGGGCGTTCTCCTTGCAATACATGCAATTGTACGCTTGGTTGATTATCGCTAGCCGTAGAGAACGTTTCTGATTTCTTGGTTGGAATAGTTGTATTTGCCTCGATCAATTTAGTGAATACACCACCCATTGTTTCGATACCTAATGAAAGAGGAGTTACATCTAACAATAATACATCTTTCACTTCACCTGTTAATACACCACCTTGAATAGCAGCACCTACAGCAACAACCTCATCAGGATTTACACCTTTAGATGGAGCTTTTCCGAAGAACTTTTGAACAGCTTCCTGAATAGCAGGGATACGTGTTGAACCACCCACTAAAATGATCTCATTGATGTCGCTTGTGCTTAATCCTGCATTTTTTAATGCCGACTGACAAGGAGCAATCGTACGTTTTACTAGATCATCTACTAACTGTTCGAATTTTGCACGTGTTAAGGTACGTACCAAGTGTTTTGGAATACCGTCAACAGGCATAATGTAAGGCAAGTTGATCTCACTTGATGTAGTACTTGACAATTCGATCTTAGCTTTTTCAGCAGCTTCTTTCAAACGCTGTAAAGCCATTGGATCTTTTGACAGATCAAGACCACCATTCTCCGCTTTAAATTCTTCCACTAACCAGTCGATGATCTTTTGGTCGAAGTCATCACCACCTAAGTGAGTATCACCATCGGTTGATTTTACTTCAAATACACCATCTCCTAATTCAAGAACAGACACGTCATGTGTACCACCACCGCAGTCAAACACAACGATCTTCATATCGCTGTTCTTTTTATCCAAACCATAAGCTAAAGCAGCAGCTGTTGGCTCATTGATGATACGTTTAACTTTTAATCCTGCAATTTCTCCGGCCTCTTTGGTAGCCTGACGTTGTGCATCGTTAAAGTATGCCGGAACAGTAATTACTGCCTCAGAAACTTCGTGTCCTAAATAATCTTCTGCTGTTTTTTTCATTTTTTGCAAAATGATAGCAGAGATCTCTTGAGCAGAATATTTTCTATCATCGATCTGTACACGTGGGGTATTATTATCACCTTTTACTACAGCATAAGGCATACGGGAAATCTCTTTTTGAGCTTCGTCAAAATTGATCCCCATAAAACGCTTAATGGAATAAATGGTTTTTCTAGGATTAGTGATCGCCTGACGTTTAGCAGGATCACCAACTTTGCGTTCTCCGTTTTCTACGAATGCAACAATGGAAGGGGTAGTACGCTTTCCTTCACTGTTTGGAATTACAACCGGCTCATTACCTTCCATTACAGAAACGCAAGAGTTTGTTGTTCCTAAGTCGATACCGATTATTTTACTCATGATTATATTGGGTTTTATTTGTTACTAATTTATATGACGATACCCCTATTTCAATCATTGTGCCATTGGACTTTAGGGAAATATTGGCATAAAAAAAGCGTCACAAATGGATTGTGACGCTCATTTTATATGACAAAGCGACAGATTTTATGGGCAAGCAGGTAAGACATTAGCGAAATTCAAGAATTTCAAATTTTTCGTATATCTCCCACAAGCCAATGAATCCAGGGTATTCTTTTCTAAAGGACGAGTAAATGGTGTTTTATTGAAACGAGCCGAAAACAATCCCAAACCATTACTGATATTGGTAAATTCAGGCTTTGTTTGAATGATCCCTGTAGAAGGGACATTCACTTCAATAAAGGTATTCAAGTCATCTGCTGCAGCCACCATGATCAGATCAGTTTTCAGAGCTCTGCGGGCAATAAGACCGGCAGGTTGTGTACAATTATTACAAAGCTTATTTCCTATGTACGATAAATAATCTTGTCCTCTAACACTGTATTCCATTGGCTCACCACCTGAAAGACCTTGTGTTTTCTTGGTCGGGAACATCCAGTCGAGATAAGTGGTGTCATTTCCGGTAGTAGTAGAGTCAATGTAATTAAAACGGATGATCAATTGGTAAAGACGGGCATTTTTAGTGCTTGTCCATTGTACTTTGAAAGGATAATTATCATTATTAGGCAAAATAAAATAGAATGCCGGAGAAGATGCGGTTGGAGCAGTGTAGGCAAAGTCGTATACCAAAGGCGTTTGAGCTGTTACTTCTTGACCTGTTTCAGAATTTCTAACGATCAATTTATACTCACTCGTTGCCACCAAAGGAACAGCTGCCGAATAAATTGCATTTGCCTGATCAGCGGAGTAAAATACTCCCGACTCTTTTGGAATAGAATTATCCGGAGATAAAGTATATTCTGTTCCGTCTGAAACTCGTTTCAGCTTTACAACCAATGAATTGGCATATTGAACAGAATCTTGTACCTGCGCAAATTCAAAAGCGTTACCCTCACCTAAAAATGCTTTATTGATCTTAATGTATTGCTTCGGCTGAGATTGATCCAATAGACCATAAACAACCATTGTTTCTTTCCAATCGCCATTCACATCCAGATCGGTACTACAAGCCGAAAACAATGTCAAAGAAGCGGCAAAAATGTATAATAGATTCTTTTTCACTTTTATTCAATTTTTTAGTGAAACAAATGTATCAATAAATTTGAATTTTATCTACAAAAATATCTAAACGGCAGAT
>JAEUTU010000066.1 GCA_016786925.1 Bacteroidia bacterium | reverse complement strand
AGGACATGGGCAATACTTTTTTTATTCACAGTAAAACCGCAAATAATTCGTAATTTTGTATTCAGAATTAATCTAAATAACAAAATAAAATCTTTTAAATATGTATCCAGAAAGTATTGTAATGCCAATGAAACAAGAGCTTGTTTCCGTTGGTTTTGAAGACCTAACTACTCCAGATGCTGTGAATGCAGCTATCAATAGCAAAGGCACAACTTTAGTTGTAGTAAATTCGGTATGCGGTTGCGCTGCAGGTGCTGCCCGTCCGGGAGTAAAATTAGCAGTTGCAGGCGCTAAGCGTCCAGATAAGATCACTACTGTTTTTGCAGGTTTTGATACCGAAGCAGTAATGGAAGCACGTAAACATTTTGCGCCATATCCGCCATCTTCACCGGCTGTGGCTTTGTTTAAGGATGGGAAATTGGTGCACTTTGTAGAGCGTCATCATATTGAAGGTCGCAGTGCTCAAATGATCGCTGATAATTTGAAAATGGCTTTTGAAGAGTTTTGCTAATCGTTTATTATTAAATGAAAAGCCTTTGTTTATCTAAAACAAGGGCTTTTTTATTTGCCGTTCATCCTAAAATCTTCCCACTAGTGTAATTATTCCTAGTTCTTCATGCAAGTCAAGGAATAATGTTTATTTTCGTGTATCTAAACAGTATCAAAAATGAAAAAACACCTCATCATTGCAAGCGCATTTATTGCAGTAAGTTCTTTTGCTCAGAAAAAAACACCCGACAATTGGCAAACGCTCGATCCAAAAGTGGATAAAGTATATGGAACGGGTTCCGAGCAAGCGTATAAAACATTAACCGGTAAATCGGGTAAGACCGTTATTGTGGCTGTTATAGATAGCGGTATTGAAGTAGATCATGAAGATCTGAAAGAGGTGATCTGGGTAAATCCGGGTGAGATCCCTAACAATAATATTGATGATGATAAGAACGGATATATTGATGATATCAATGGCTGGAGCTTTTTAGGCGGAAAGAATGGTGATATCAATTATGAGGCGACTGAATTAGCACGTTTGTATCAACGTGGCACCAAAAAGTTCAAATGGATGGATACTACCAATTTGACCGGACAAAATGCGAAAGACTATGAAGAGTACAAAAAGATAAAAGCAGAGTTTTTGAAGACAGAAGCGGAGCAGGAGCAGCAATTAAAATCGCTGGATATGATCGGTGGATTTCTTACAAAAGTGAAAGCAGCAAATAACGGTGTTCTTTCTAAAGATGCACTTAAAAAGTACACTCCTGAAAATGAAACGGAAACACAATTGAAGAAGGGATTGAAATTGGCTTTCACTCTTGGTTTGGAGCCAAGTGAATTGGAAACACAAATTGAGCAAGGTGGAAAAATGATCCGTAATATGTATAAGTATAATAAGTTGGATTCAGATTCAATTCGTGCTTATGTAGTGGGTGATGATGTGAATAATCCGAACGAACGTTTTTATGGATGTAATCGTGTTGAAGGACCCGATGCATTGCACGGTTCACACGTAGCAGGTATCATTGCTGCTATGCGAGGAAATAAATTAGGAATTGAAGGTATTGCCAATAATGTAAAGATCATGGCTTTACGCGCTGTGCCAAATGGTGATGAGCGCGATAAAGATGTAGCGAACGCTATCCGTTATGCAGTTGATAATGGCGCAACTATCATCAACATGAGTTTTGGTAAATATTATTCTCCGGATAAAAAATTGGTAGACGAAGCAGTAAAATACGCACAATCAAAAGATGTATTATTGATACATGCAGCAGGTAATGAATCAAAAAATAATGATGTGGAATTGTCATTCCCTAACCGTGAATTAAGTGATGGAACAATTGCTTCTAACTGGATACAAGTGGGTGCAAGTGCTTATAAAGGTGGAAAAAACCTGATCGGTTCTTTCTCTAATTATGGCCAGAAAAAAGTGGATCTATTTGCTCCGGGTGTTGATATTTATTCTACAGTTCCTGATAATAAATATATTTCTGAATCAGGTACGTCTATGGCATCGCCTAGTACAGCAGGTGTAGCTGCTTTGATCAGAAGTTATTTCCCTGAATTGAAAGCAGAAGAGGTGAAAGCTGTTATGATGAAAACAGTTGTGCCGTACAAAAAATCGGTGGTAGTTCCGGGATCTAAAAAAGATAAAAAGAAAGTTGCAGAACTTTGTATCTCCGGAGGTTTCGTAAATGCAAACAATGCAGTGATGGAGTTAATGGGCTTGAACAAGAAAAAATAAATTCAAGTATATCAAATAAAAAAGCCAGAGAACATCTCTGGCTTTTTTATTTGATATATAGTTTATTGGAATTTTTCTTTCAGATCTTTCATGAATTCTGTTGCATATACAAAGTCGCAGATCTCTTGGTTGTTTGTGCGCAGGATCTCATGTTTGTTTCCTTCCCACCATTTTTCTCCTTTGTAAATGAACATGATGTTATCACCGATCTCGATCACCGAGTTCATATCGTGTGTAATCACAATGGTTGTAATGTTATATTCCTGTGTGATCTCTTTGATCAGATTGTCGATCACAATGGATGTTTTCGGGTCAAGTCCCGAGTTCGGTTCATCGCAAAAAAGATATTTTGGTTGAACAGCAATCGCACGTGCGATGGCCACACGTTTTTTCATACCACCACTTAATTCGGAAGGAAAAAGTTTGTTGGCATTATTCAAATTTACACGTTGCAAACAAAAGTTCGCACGATCACGTTTTTCATCTTCACTCATGTCCGTAAACATAGAAAGTGGAAATACCACATTCTCTTCTACTGTTTTAGAGTCGAACAAAGCACCTCCTTGAAACAGCATACCTATCTCTTTACGGATCGCTTTCTTCCCTTTAAAATCCAGATCAAAGAAACTTCTCCCATCATACAGGATCTGTCCCTGATCGATCTCATTCAAGCCCACCATGCATTTCAGTAAAGTCGTTTTACCCGAACCACTTTCTCCAATGATGATATTCGTTTTTCCTGTTTCAAAAGTAAAACGGATATCTTTCAGGATCGGTCGTCCATGAAATGATTTAGATATGTTGTTTACTTCGATCACGCCAAAAGTAATTGAGTAAGAATTAAATCGAATGCTAATATCAATACACTGCTGTACACCACACCTTTCGTGCTGGAACGTCCTACTTCCAATGCGCCACCTGATGTATAATAACCATGATAAGCAGGTACCGATGCAATAATAAATGCAAATACCGCAGCTTTGACCAAGGCATACACCACATTGTATGGTCGGAATTCGTACGTGATACCATAGATGTACTCATAATCAGTTACCACGCCCGACATTAAGCCAAACACATAACCGCCTAAAATACCCAGGAACATAGAGAAAATAACCAATATAGGGTTGAACAAAATAGATGCGATTATCTTTGGAAGCACCAGATAGCCTGCTGAGTTGATCCCCATGATCTCCAGAGCATCGATCTGTTCAGTGACACGCATTGTTCCAATTTCGGAAGCAATACTTGAACCTACTTTTCCGGCAAGGATCAAACTAACGATAGCAGGAGAGAATTCCAAGATCATCGAATCACGAACTGCAACACCAACAGCATATAATGGGATCAGAGGACTTTCAAAATTAAAAGCCGATTGGATGGTGATAACAGCACCCATAAACACAGAAATGATGGCTACAATTCCTAGAGAGCCAACACCCAAAATATTCATCTCTTCGAAGATACGACCTACATATACAGAGAATTTTTCCGGCTTACCAAATGCTCTTTTGATAAGTAGAAAATATTTTCCGAAATGATAGAATACACGCATCGACCGTAAATTTTTATAAAAATAAGAATTTTATTAGAATCAGCTTCTTTTATAAGCAAAGCAAAAATACTATATTTGTCATACCCAATAAAAAAACATGAACTTCAGAAAACTCTCATTATTACTCCTGCTTGTATTTGGTGTAGCCACATTTTCAGGATGTTATATGTTTAAAAAGAAAAATCGCTGTGGCGATTGCCCGAAATGGAGTAAGCACTAAAATACCTTCTTTTAGGTATTGATAAAATTTCCGTTTGCCTTATCGAATACGTACCTTTGTAGCGTATATGAAAAACCCTCTGACACACCTTTCTGATCTTAAGCTTGGCGAAAAAGCCATCATCGATTCATTTACCGATGATACGATGGCGTTGAAGCTGTTAGAGATGGGCTGTACACCGGGTGAAATGGTGCAGCTCGATCGTATCGCACCTATGGGTGATCCTATTGCAATTTCTGTTTCCGGCTATTTATTAAGTTTAAGAAAAGAAGAAGCTTCTACTGTACTTGTTTCACCTTTGAAATAAGAATAAATATTTCCTGCTGTGTCGCAACAACTATCCACTATAGACCTTTCTACCCGATCAAAGATCAAGATCGCTTTAGTTGGAAATCCGAATAGTGGAAAATCAACTTTGTTTAATGCGCTTACCGGTCTGCATCAAAAAACAGGAAATTTTCCAGGGGTAACAGTCGATAAAAAAGTAGGGCACATTAAATTTGAAAATGGTGCTCTTGCTGAATTAGTCGATTTGCCCGGCACTTACAGTTTATACCCTAAATCACTCGATGAGCAAGTAGCTTTTGAAGTGCTTTGTGATCCTGCCAATGAAGATCATCCCGACCTGACCATTGTAGTGGCAGATGCCAGTAATTTAAAAAGAAATTTATTCTTAGTTTCTCAGATCATCGACCTTAAGATCCCTGTAATTCTAGTATTGAATATGATGGACATGGTGGAGAAAGAAGGAGATGTGATCGATACCATCCGTTTGTCAGAGCGATTAGGAGTTAAAACAATTGGTGTGAGTGCACGTAATAAGGATGGTGTAGATGCGTTATTGCATGCTATTATGCAACCGATACCGGTTCCTCAATACGATTTTATTGATGTAAAAAAAATTGCTCCCGACTTGATCGATAAGGTAAGATCAGTAGTAAAGGTGAACAGCGATTTTTCTGCTTTTCAGATCATTAATAATTTGAATGAGATCGATTATTTTGAGAAGCACAAGGAGAAAAAGAATAAGATCGAAGATGCGTTAAACACTTTTATCATTGATAAGAATCAGTTGCAACAGAAGGAGAGTGTTGAGCGGTATAAAGTGATCAATCGCTTGGTGGAAGAATGTGTTACGCACTCTTCCGCAATAAAAACAGAAACATTTACTCATAAACTGGATAGTATTCTTACACATCGTGTGTGGGGCTATGTGATCTTTTTGGTGGTGTTGTTCTTTATTTTTCAGGCGATCTTTTTTCTGGCGGCATATCCGATGGACTGGATCGAATCCATGTTCGTTTCTATTTCTGAATGGGCTTCTAACTCCATGCCACCGGGCGAATTGTCGAATTTGATCGTTAATGGAGTCATTGCAGGATTAAGTGGAGTCGTGATATTTATTCCGCAAATTGCATTATTGTTTGCGTTTATTGCTATCCTGGAAGATACCGGTTACATGGCTCGCGTAAGTTTTATCATGGATAAAATGTTGCGCAAATTCGGATTGAATGGTCGATCTGTTATTCCGCTTATTAGTGGAGTAGCTTGTGCAGTGCCTGCCATTATGAGTGCCCGTACTATCAGCAATTGGAAAGAACGTATCATAACCATTATGGTAACGCCACTAATGAGTTGTTCGGCCCGTTTACCTGTTTATACTTTACTTATCTCATTGGTTATTCCGCAAGACGAAAAGCTGGGCTTTTTTAATTACCAGGGAATGATCCTGATGGCGCTTTATCTAGTTGGCTTTTTAGCTGCGGTGTTCGCTGCATTAGTGATGAAATGGATATTAAAAGCAAAAGAGAAAAGCTATTTCATTATGGAGCTGCCGGTGTATCGTACACCACAATGGCGAAATGTAGGACTAACCATTTATGATAAAGTAAAAATATTTTTGTGGGATGCCGGAAAGATCATTGTGGCGATCTCTATTATTCTTTGGTTCTTATCCTCACATGCACCTGCGGATAGATTTGATCAGATCGATAAGAAATATGAAGGACATGTGATCTGGAAAGAATTGGATTCGGAAGTAGTAGAAGCAAAGATCGCATCAGAAAAATTAGAAGCTTCTTATGCAGGGATCATTGGAAAATCAATTGAACCGGTGATCGCACCGCTTGGATTTGATTGGAAGATCGGTATCTCGCTTGTTACATCATTTGCTGCGCGTGAAGTGTTTGTAGGGACAATGGCTACTATTTACAGTGTAGGCGATGCTGATAATACACAGTCTATTCAGGATAAGATGCGTGCGGAGCTGGATCCGAAAACAGGATTGCCAAAGTTTACAGTAGCTGTTGGTTTTTCATTATTACTATTCTACGCTTTTGCGATGCAATGTATGAGTACATTGGCAATTGTGTATCGGGAAACAAGACATATCAAATGGCCACTCATTCAATTTACCTATATGAGCGCCTTGGCTTATTTGGCCAGTTTATTGGTTTATCAGCTGCTGAAATAATCTGATATTTTCCCCTCCACCACATTTATTTATAGTAAATTACCACAGTATTTTTGCTTAAAATAGATACAATGAGAACAATACGGATCTTCATATTTGTTTTGGCAATATGTTTTTCTAAGCTTTACGCACAGGTAACGTATAATGATGTTGCGGGTATCTTTTATACGCGTTGTGCTGCTTGTCATAATTCCAATGGCATGGCACCATTCCCTTTAACAAGTTACTTGGAAGTTTCTCCTTATGTTTCATCTATTGCCAATGCTTTGCAAAATAACCGTATGCCGCCTTGGCAACCGGATACAATGTATACACGCCATACCAACGAAAAGATCATTACCGCTCAGGAAAAGAATGCGATCTTAACATGGATCGCGAATGGTTATCCTCAAGGTAATCCTTCTTTGGCACCACCGGCACCGGTTTTTGGAACATATAAATTAGGAGGTACGCCCGATAAAATTGTGAAGATCTCATCCTTTGCGATTAACTCTACCAGTACACACGATGCGTATGATATTTTTGCTATCCCATTGAATTTGCCATCTGATAAAATTGTAAAAGCGATCGAAATTGTTCCGAATAACAGACAAGCGGTACATCATGTGGTGGTAACAGCAGATACGACAGGTATGGTAAGCGACCTTTCCGGGAATGCTATTGGTGCAGTGGGGCAAATTGGATTGAGTGGCTCCTTGGCACAACCGGTGATCTATCCGAATACACCACCATTAAAAACAGGTGTTAGGTTACCCGCTAATTCCCAATTGTATGTTCAAATGCATTATTCAGAAGGCTTTGCAGGTGCGATAGACAGTACGGAGTTTAGATTATATTTCTATCCCGATGGAGAACCTTTTGTAAGAGAAATGTATATTATGGTTCCTCTTCAAAACTGGTATTTTTGGATCAATGCAGAGGAAACAAAAACAATTGTAGTTGATACTGCATTGTATGATAATTTCAATATTTCCTTGTTCAGCGCCTTGCCACACAGTCACCGAATATGTACCAAAGTCCTCAATTATGCCTATAATCCTGCTGGCGATACGATACCGCTATTGCGGATAAATAATTGGGATTTTCATTGGCAAGATTATTATTTCTATCGCAATTTAGTCAAGATCCCAACCGGATATCGCTATCATGGAGTGCATGAATTTGCCAATACATCTACTAATCCGAATAACCCGTTTAATCCGCCACAATGGACTCCGGTAGGCTTAAACTCTACGGATGAAATGTTTTTTGATGCATTCCAGTTTTTGGTTTATTATCCCGGTGATGAACTTATTGATCTGAATGCACTTTTAAACAACGATCCTCTCTGGGCAACATCAACACATGAATTGCCTCTGCTTACTCATTATCTGTATTCTTTTGTGTATCCAAATCCTGCTGCAGATCAGTTAAACATACAAATAGTGAATTCAGGCAATGCAAAATCGGATTACAGTTTAAAGATCACAGACATTCAAGGAAAAGAAATTCAGATAAAATCTGAAACGTATTTTAATTCTTTTGAGTTGAATACTTCGGGACTCCTTCCAGGAACTTATTTTTATCAGATCCTATCCGGAGAAGGAGTAGTGAGTTCAGGTAAATTCCTTATCAATAAATAAGAAATTTTAGCCCGATTAATTTGTAACTTTGTGTTACAAATGTCACAACTCGAACGCAATCAATCCGTACTTCATAAATATTTGCCGGAGCAGGCTGTTCCTGTTATTGCTCAATGGATCTATCAGTATGATTTTAAATTGAAGATCAAAAAATCACGTTCCTCTAAATACGGTGATTACCGTCCACCGGTGAAAGGACAAAATCATCAGATCACCATCAATCATGATCTGAACAAATACGCCTTTTTGATCACACTGGTTCATGAGATCGCGCATCTTACCAATTACAATAAGCATAAAGATACTGTTGCGCCTCATGGGGAAGAGTGGAAGTTGGAATTTAAGATCCTGATGAACTACTTTTTGCATGAGCATATTTTTCCCGAAGATGTTTTTAAGGCCTTAAAAAAATATATGAGCAATCCGGCTGCATCCAGCTGTTCCGATACCAATTTGCTGCGTGTGCTTAAAAAGTATGATCAACGTCAAGACCTTGTTTTGTTGGAAGAATTACCCGAAGGGAGCTCTTTTATTTATGGGGACGACCGCCTTTTTGTGAAAGGGGAGCAGATCCGTAAACGCTTTAGATGCAAGGACGTAAAAACCCGACAGATCTATCTTTTTAATCCATTAACGGAAGTTAAGCCCACAGAAGCTCCAAAAGAGGAGCCGAAGACCGCTTTTTTTAATATTTTCAATATCAAAAAATAGCCAATATTTAATCAACAAAAACGTACAAACTATTGGGTTTTTGTTAAATTTGTTCCTCCTGTAAAAAAGGAATAGTTAACCACATTAATTTTTTCAAATATGAGTACAACAGCAGTGGATCAAAACATCGATTTAAAAGTATCGAAATTGGCAGACAACATCATCGGTTCTGAGATCATTAAATTGGCAGCAGAGGTGAATGAGAAGATCAAGAAAGGTGAGAAAGTATATAATCTTACCATAGGTGATTTTAATCCGAAGGTATTTCCTATTCCGGCTGATCTGAAAAAAGCGATCATCAATGCTTACGATGAAGATCATACGAATTATCCTGCTGCTGATGGTATGTTGGAATTGCGTACTGCTGTTTCTAAATTATTAAAAGAACGTGGTGAATTGGATTATAAAACTGATGAGATCGTTATTGCCGGTGGTGCACGTCCAGTGATTTACGCTATTTTTAGAGCATTAGTTGATGCAGGTGATACGGTTGTATTTCCTGTTCCATCTTGGAATAACAATCACTATACATACTTAAATGGTGCTAAACCTGTGTTGATCGAAACAACACCGGAGAATAAGTTTATGCCTACTGCAGCTGAATTGAAACCACATATTGCAGGTGCAAATATTATTGCATTGTGTTCTCCTTTAAATCCAACCGGAACGACTTTCCGTAAAAAAGATCTGGAAGAGATCTGTGATATGATCCTTGCGGAGAATGTTAAGCGTAATGCTGAAAATAAAAAGCCATTGTATTTGATGTATGATCAGATCTATTGGGCATTGACACATGGTGAAACACAACATTATAACCCTGTGACCTTACGTCCGGAAATGAAAAATTATACGGTGTTTGTGGATGGAATTTCTAAATCATTGGCGGCAACAGGTGTTCGTGTTGGTTGGAGTATGGGTCCGAAAAAGATCATTGATAAAATGAAATCGATCTTAACACACGTTGGTGCCTGGGCTCCGAAAGCAGAGCAAATGGCAACTGCTGTTTATTTGAATGATCTTGCTAGTTATGATACTTTCCTTGCTGATATCAAATCAAAGATCAACGATCGTTTGGTTGGTTTCTACAAAGGTTTCCAGGCATTAAAATCAGAAGGGTTTAAAGTAGATGCGATCGCTCCGGAGGCTGCTATTTATTTAACGGTGCAGTTTTCATTGCATGGACAAAAAACGGCTGATGGAAAAGTATTAGCAACAACTCAAGATGTAACAAAATATATTTTGGACGAAGCACAAGTGGCCTTGGTTCCATTCTATGCATTCGGTTCTTCTACTGATTCTAACTGGTATCGTCTATCAGTTGGAACATGTAAATTAGAAGATGTGAACGGTGTGATCGAAAATTTAAGAAAAGCATTAAGTAAGTTGTCGTAATAGGACCGACAATTCGTTTTTATTATTTAGTTCTCACGTGTTGAGTATTCGTAATTGGTAAATTCGTAATTGGTAGATTCGTAATTCGTTGTTGAGATGAAGAATAATTATTGTGTGATAATGGCAGGTGGCGTAGGAAGCCGCTTTTGGCCAATGAGTAGAACAGCTCATCCTAAGCAGTTCATGGATATTTTAGGTACAGGCGAAACATTGTTGCAACAAACCTACAATCGTTTTTTACGTCTTTGTCCAAAAGAAAATATTTTTATCGTTACAAACGAATCGTATGTTTCTCTTGTGAAAGAACAGATCAAAGGCATTGCCAATGATAATATTTTAAGTGAGCCGGCCCGTAAGAACACAGCTCCTTGTGTGGCTTATGCATCCTATAAAATTGCACAAATGAATCCGGATGCACTCATTGTTGTTGCTCCATCCGATCACTTGATCACCAAAGAAGATACGTTTGTGAAAGCGATCAAAGCATGTTATGCAAAAGCTGCTTCCGAAGATTGTTTGGTAACATTGGGCATCAATCCGAGTCGCCCCGACACCGGTTATGGTTATATCCAATTTGTGGAATCGGAAGTCAAAGAAAAAGATAAACGTATTAAAAAAGTAAAAACGTTTACGGAGAAACCTGATCTGGAAATGGCCAAGTTCTTTTTGCAGAGTGGTGATTTCTTATGGAATTCAGGGATCTTTATCTGGAGTGTGAAAAGTGTGATCACTGCATTTGAAAAGCATTGCTCCGATATGGATGCGATCTTTAAAGAAGGTAATGGAAAATACAATACTCCTCAAGAGGCAGAATTTATTGCAAAAGCATATACCAATTGCAAAAATATTTCCATCGATTATGCGATCATGGAGAAAGCAGATAATGTTTATGTTCGTTCTTCTATCATCGGATGGAGTGATCTAGGTACCTGGGGTTCGTTGTATGAGCACGTGAAACAGGATGATCACAAAAATGCGATCGTTGGTAAGAATGTAATGATGTACGATTCCAAGAACTGTATCGTCAACGTTCCGAAAGATAAGTTAGTTGTTATGCAAGGTTTGGATGATTATATCGTTGTAGAATCGGATGGGATCCTTTTGATCTGTAAAAAAGAAGATGAGCAACAGATCCGTACGTTTGTGAACGATGTGAAAGTAACCAAAGGCGATAAGTTTGTGTAATGCTTATTTCAAAATCTTCATAAACTGATAAAATACCCTGTCAAAAACGCTTAATTCTTCAGTGATAATGTCAGCTGTTCCTCGCATCTCTTCTTTATAGGTAAGTTGTTTATTGTAGGATGTGATTAAATTATTAGGGACTGATACTTCGACCGCATAAGTATCATTTTGTGGCATTAATGACACACTCTTTACTTGTCCTATCAGTATCCCAAATTCTTGAAATTGGTAGTTATCAAGTTTGATATTTGCGGTTTGCCCTGCTTTTAATTTGCTTGAGTTCTGAACCGGCAAAAACAATTTTGCAATTATTTCTTGTTTTATACTAGGCACAATACTTAAAACCTCATCACCTTGTTTTATATTTTGATTAATTGCCCAATAGTTGAATAGAGAAATTTTCCCATCAATTGGGGCTATTAACAAAAAAGTCTGTTCCCAGGTTTTAATCTCTGATTTTAAACTTTGGACACTTTGGTTTAGTGATTTTTCAAATTTTTCAATCTCCTGATATGCTTGTATTTGTAATTGAAGCTTGTTTTTTTCAAGATTATTGATTGCCAATTTATTATTGATGTTGGTTATTTTAATGCTTTCATAGTTTCGCTTTGTCGATAAAAATTCACGCTTTTTATCTTCAAATTCTTTTGCTGAAATAGATTGACTTGAAAAAAGAGTGGTAAATCTGTTAAAATCTTTTTCTATTAGGCTAAATTCTTCTTTATAGATATTCTCCTGATTTTGATACTTCCCTTGTAATTTTTGGTATTCGGCAAGTTCTTTGTCTATAATTTCAACCTCTCTTAGTTGTGGGTTAAGCTCCTTTTGTAGCTTATAGTCGTTGTAGCTTTTCAAAAAAGTAATAAATGAAGGCGTAATATCTCCTAGTCCTTCTCCGTCTTTACCTAATAGGGAAAGGGTATTGAGTTTATTGTAATTTAAAGAATCATCCTTATTGAACTTTTCTAAAATAGAATCTATTGTCAATATTGATCTATAATTAGATGGACTTTCAATTATGAGTAGTATGTCTCCTTTTTTAACAAATTGACTGCTTTTAACCTTCAATTCGGTGATCTTTCCATTTGTTTTTGAAACAAGTGTAACGGGTGGGTTTATTGTTGTTATTGTTGCTTTGGCTGTAAGTGTATCGGGGTACTTAATAAAATAAGATAACGCCAACGCGGATATCATAATACAAAAAATCATGGTCACTCCCCAACGGATTATCCATTTAGGAACGGCTGTAAGTAGTTCGTTTACATCTTCTGTTTTTATCTCTATTTCTTTTTCCTCTGCCATTTCCTAGTTCCCTAATTCCAATTGATTTTTAACTAAATCGTAGTAACTACCCTTTAAGGCAGTTA
>JAEUTU010000031.1 GCA_016786925.1 Bacteroidia bacterium | reverse complement strand
GAAATGGCATTGGTTGCAGGTGATCTTAATTTTATTGGGAATCCTTTTAATTCATTTCCATTACGGTCGAATACATAAATGAATGAGCGGGTGTTAAAGATGATCTGAAGTTTGTCATTCTTAAATGCATCAATTTGAGTAACATCACTCATGATCTTCTCCGGTAATTGCTTGCTCCACAATATTTTTCCTGTATTACTGATCAGATAGATCTTATTGGCGTCATCCTGAACAAAGATCTCTTTTGCTTTTGTATTATGATTGATTAGCAGTTGTGGTTTAAACGTAAAAGATGTATCCAGTTTGGTTTCCCAGATCGTACCTGTCTCTTGTTTGTTGTCAGGATTGTATTTTAGGAATATGTTGCTATAAAAGAGTTTATTATTGTTGCTGAATTGAATACCTAATGCCTCAAATTTTTTCAAGCGGTCTTCGTTTTCAGAAATTGCTTCAGCAATTGTTTCGTTTGAGATTGAACTTAGTAGTTCAATAGATCGTGGGATTGCGCAATAATAATAGATATTTGTTTCAGCAGAAATATTCTCAATAAACGCTTGGTAGTTTTTATTGTTTAACAGGGTTTTATGGCTTTCCAGCTCATTGATATAATTTGTAACACTTTCATAAGAATTCCCCATAATCAGGTGATTTTCAACCGTAGTAAAAATACAATGTTGAATAGATTGAAATGAATTACCTAGTAGATTAGGGATGAGTTGTGGACAGTTTACTTTATAGATGGTGTGTCCTTTAAATGAACTCGTGTCAAGTTTTGTATTGGATACTTTATTGATAGAATCATTTAACTCAAGCAAAATATCGATACTTGTCTTTAGGTCTTTTGTTTTTATAAGCGCTATTGAACTGCTATCTTCTAAGCTGTTACTCATGTTTACAAGTGCCAGCTCGTTTCCTATTTGCTCTGTGAGTAGTTGTTCTATGTTAAGCCCATGTTCTGTCTGAATTTTATTGAAAAAGATATTTCTTTCCGATAGCCTGTTTTTACTTTGGAGATACTTTTTATAATTGTTTTGAAATGCGGCAAAATCGCTCAATCCATAATAGAGTATGCTGGATGCTTTTGTTGGGATAAATTCGTGTGCTTCAATTGTTTGAGGACGCTGCTCTAAAAAGCAAGCCAGAAAATTGGCTGTGGTATCTTTTGTTTGAGTAAAGCCACTCATGCTGATGGCATTGGGTTTTATATCAATATCCCATCCCGAATAATCAGCAAAATCTTTTGCTGATAGGGGAGAATCCTTTTTTGACAGTTTTGCTAATATAGGCGTTAGCTGTTTGTAGTTGACATACACATTGGCGTCAACTTTCTTACCGGCTGCGTTAAATATTTTATTGAAATAAATATCTTTTTCTAACGTCTGGCCACTTTCGAGTTGAGTGATGGATTGTTCGATCAGTGATCTATTCTTGCTGATCACTAAAATTCCATTGTGAAAGAAAAAGAGTGTTTTATTGTTCAATTCATAAACGCTTTGGTTGGCGATCTTTGTTTGTAATAGTTCTTTATTCTTGTTTACATTAAGAAAAAGTTCCTCCACTTTTGATTGATAGGTAAGGTCGGGCAAGCTGAGTGCAAAAAGTACACTGATCGTGTTGGTGCGATCGACATGAAAAGATAGATATGCCCCATTTTCTTCGATGATCTCAAGTGCTATTGGATTTGCTTGAATGAGCGAATCGAACGACTTCAGCTGTTGGTCAAGAGATTGAAAAGAAGAGATGCCTAAAAGCTCTTCCCAGATTATATTCGTTTGGGATAATTTTTTCCAGGTCTTTATACTTTCCTTACTTTCTATGATAATTGCCGCATCCTTTGGAATTGCATTTAAAGCATTGGGAATATCAGCACTTACATCTTTCGTATAATTATACCAAAAGATACCTGCAACAATTGATAATACAATAACTACTCCGAATACGATCTTTTTCCACATGTTACTAAATTACAAAACACAGCAGCATCGATTCAGTAAGAAAAAATAAATTACTAACAAGGCTTGGTGTATTACAATCCGAGTTCTAATTGTTTGGGTAACAGGGTAAAACTTTTGCGGTGGTGTATGGTAATTCCGAATTGTTCTATGGCTTTCCGGTGTTTAAGCGTTCCATAGGTCTTATTATTGATCCAGTCATATTCGGGGTGTTCCAGGTGTAATTCGTCCACATGATCATCACGGTAGGTCTTTGCTAAAATGGATGCTGCAGCAATACTCATGTATTTGCCATCTCCTTTTATGATACAGTGATGAGGGATGCTCTTATACTTCTTGAACCTGTTGCCATCAATGAGTAGACTTTCAGGAACGATTTTTAATTGTTCGATAGCGCGGTGCATAGCCAGAAAGGAGGCATTCAGAATATTGATCCTATCTATTTCCTCAGCACTTACTTGTGCTACCGCAAAAGCCAGAGCCTGCTCTTCAATGATCGGGCGTAGCTCTTTCCGTTGTTTATCATTTAGTTTTTTGGAGTCGTCTAATAGTTTGTTTTTGAAGTTTTTTGGAAGTATTACTGCAGCGGCAAAGACCGGTCCGGCCAGACAGCCCCTCCCGGCTTCATCACAGCCGGCTTCAATAAGTGTTTTATCCAGATATTTTTTAAGCATTTACCTCTTTAATTTCAAATCCTAAAGCTTTAAGATCATTCCAGAAGTTGGGATACGACTTGCCCACAACTTCGGGGTGTTCAATTTGAATGAATTCAGTTTTTAGTGCTAAAGGGGCAAACGCCATCGCCATTCGATGATCTTCGTAGGTGTTTATGGTACTTTTATGATCAGCAAAATTTACCGGTTCTATTTGTATCGCTTGATCATCGATGATCTGAACTGCGCAATTGAACTTTTTTAATTCATTTTTTAATGCCTGCAAACGATCGGTTTCTTTTATTTTTAATGTACTCAATCCATTAAAAAAAGCAGGTGTCTTTAAAGCTGCAGCTGTTACTGTTGCTGTTTGTGCAATATCCGGACAGTCGGAAAAATTATAGCCAAAGTGTTCATCTTTCACTTTCATTTTTGTAAGATGAACTCCATTTTCTATGTAATTCGTTTTTACTCCGAAAAACGAATATAGTTCGGAAACAATGGCATCACCTTGTAAACTAGGGTGTTTTAGTCCCATTATTTTAAGGTCGGCTTCTTCTGCCAATGCTACCATCGAATACCAATAAGAAGCAGCACTCCAGTCGCCATCAACTTTATAGGTATAATCTGGTTCACTTTTTTTGTGATAGTGCTGTGGACTTACTGAAATGGTGTTTCCTTGCCATTGTCCATAAACTCTGAATTCTTCCATCATTTTTAGCGTCATGTTTATGTAAGGCCGTGAAATGATATCACCTTTAAATTTTATCACTAAGCCATTTTGCATGATAGGTGCGATCAATAGAAGTGCAGAAATGAATTGACTACTGATGCTTCCATCTATTTCAATCTCTCCTCCCTTTATTTTGTTGCCATTGATGTCTATCGGAGGGAAGCCTTCTTTCTCTAAATATTTGATATCTGCTCCTAATTCATTTAGTGCATTAACAAGTAATCCTATTGGACGTTGTTTCATCCTTTCGCTTCCTGTTAGTATTCTTTTTCCGGGTTGTGTTGCAAAATAGGCTGTTAGAAATCGCATCGTAGTGCCTGCTGGACCAACATCAAATGTGTTTTCTGAGGAGGTAGATGTTAAAATACCTTTCAGTGTTACTGTGTCCTGTGCATTTGCAAGGTTGTCGATTTCAAAATGTTCATTGCACAATGCCTGGATGAGCAAAGCCCGGTTACTTTCGCTTTTTGATGCAGTAAGAAGGATGCTTCCCTCTATTTTTTTTGAGGGATGGGAAATTTGATAGATCATTTTCCGAGTAATTTTACCGAGTCAGAATAATATTTCAATGATTCTATAATAAGATCAGCAGAAGCGGTTTTATTGATCTCGCACTTGCCAATTTCACTTAACAATGAAAACTGAATGTTTCCTTTCTCATTTTTTTTATCGTGCTTCATTAATTCGATCAGTCGGTGCTTATCCATCTCTTCCAGCTTAATTGCTTTGTAATTAGATAAGATGAAGATGGTAATATCATCCAGATCAGATTTTTTCATTTTACAAATCTTAGATGAAAGATAAGCCTCGCAGATCATTCCTATGGCAATTGCTTCACCATGCAAAAGATGTTTTTTATTATCATGTTCTAAAGAAAAAGTTTCAATAGCATGACCAATTGTATGTCCAAAATTGAGTGTTTTTCTAATTGAATTCTCTTTTGGATCAATTTTGACAACATTGTTTTTTATAATAACGGATTTTTCGATTAAACTATCAAATGAGTTAAGATCGCTAAAGTTGGCACTTTTGATTGTTTCCCAATATTCCTGATCGGCAATAAGTCCATGCTTTATCACTTCTGCAAACCCGGATAAAATTTGTCTTTTATCTAAGGTGTTTAAGAATTGACTATTTATAAATACTGCTTTGGGATCATTAAAAACACCAATTTCATTTTTAATGTTATTCAGGTCTATCCCTAATTTCCCGCCTACAGATGAATCAACCTGTGAAAGTAGAGTTGTAGGGATATGTATGAAATCTATTCCCCTTTTAAAAGTGGAGGCAATGAATCCCCCCATATCTCCAATCACACCACCGCCCAAATTCACAAATAAAGAATTTCTATCTGCCCCATATTCACTCAATGCATTCCATATTT
>JAEUTU010000005.1 GCA_016786925.1 Bacteroidia bacterium | reverse complement strand
CTGATAAAAAGGGCAATCATGCCGAAAAAAAGCAAAACATTGAAGCAATGAAAATTGCATTCATTACACAGAAATTAGATCTTACACCGGAGGAAGCACAACAATTTTGGCCTGTTTACAATCAATATCACGACAAACTCCAGGAACTTCGCAAGAAAAGAAAAGCTGAATTCAAAGAGCATAAAGACAACTTTGATAATTGGTCGGATAAAGAGATCGAACAGCTTGTTGATTCAGAAATTGCATTCAAGCAAAAGGAGATCGACCTTCAAAAAGAATATCATGCAAAATATAAGGCTGTTCTTCCTATCAAAAAAGTAGCAAAACTATATCATGCAGAAGAACAGTTCAAACGAGTTTTACTTGAAAAATTAAAAGACAAATAACATCCCCTAGCCCTTTCTTTTGAAAGGGCTTTTTTATGACCTTGGATGAAACTGGATGATGGCTTGTCGTAAATAATCACGATCCAGATGTGTGTATATCTCAGTGGTAGTTATTGACTCATGCCCGAGCATCTCTTGAACTGCTCTAAGATCGGCTCCTCCTTCAATCAAATGACTTGCAAAAGAATGTCTGAATGTATGCGGACTGATATTTTTCTTTATTCCTGCCAAAACAGCTAAGCGTTTAATGATCGTAAAGATCATCACTCTGGAAAGTTTTGCTCCTCTGTTGTTCAAGAACAAAACATCTTCATGCTCTTTTTTTACAGCAATATGGCAGCGAATCTCATTTTTATAAATATTGATCTGCTTCATGGCAACGCTACCAATTGGAACTAAGCGTTCTTTATTACCTTTTCCAACTACTTTTATAAATTCATCATTAAAATACAGATCAGATATTTTTAGATTGACCAACTCACTAACACGTAAACCACAGCTGTACAATGTTTCTAACATTGCTTTATTGCGTTGTCCTTCAGGCGTACTAAGATCGATCGTATCAATAACCTTATTGATCTCTTCCAAGTTGAGGGTATCGGGTAATTTTCTACCCAACTTAGGAGCTTCCAGCAATTCCGTTGGATTCGTATTCAACACATTCTCTAACAAGAGATATTTATAGAACCCTTTAATACCGCTAATGATCCGGGCTTGTGAATGCGGTCCCATCCCAACTCCATTCAACCATTTCAAAAATGACTGAAGATCTTCCAAAGCAACATCCTTAGGAGCAATCGTACGCCCTTCTAATTCAAAAAAACGAACGATCAATTCCACATCGTGGATATACGCTTCAATTGTATTCTCCGACAATGAACGTTCCAACTTTAGGAATGATCTAAATCCATGTATGTATGATTTCCAGTTCAATTATGAGAATTGTTTTCATAAAGTTAGTAATATTCGTAAATTCGTGATAGAATCGATCATCTCAATATGAAAATCATTATTATAAACGGTCCGAACTTAAATTTATTAGGTACTCGTGAAACAGATGTTTACGGAGCAAAGAGCTTTGAAGATTATTTCAATGAACTGAAAGCCAAATATCCATCTATTGAACTATCCTATTATCAAAGTAACGTAGAAGGAGAATTGATCAATAAATTACACGAAGTAGGCTTCAATTATGATGGGATCATTTTAAATGCAGGTGGATACACCCATACTTCTGTTGCATTAAGAGATGCGATAGCCGGAATAAAAACACCTACGATTGAAGTACATATATCCAATGTGTTTGCCAGAGAAGAATTCAGACATATTTCATTAATTGCTCCTAAATGTAAGGGTTCCATATCGGGATTTGGAATGGATTCGTATCGTTTGGCAATTGAAAGCTTTATAAACTGATACTGATCATTGTTAATTATTGTTTAAAATAAAAAATTGCACCATGGAATTAATCACAAATGAATCGATCATGTCCTTCACACTCAGAGTGATCTTGGGCGTATTATTTTTTATGCAGGGTTATGACAAGGTTGTAAAAGTAAAAATGCCGGGAGTGATACAATCGTTCAGATATGAATTTGGCAAAGTAAAAATGCCCGACTTTATATTGGTAACAAGTGCGTACGTTTCTTCATTTATTGAACTGATAACGGGGTTTACACTTATCATTGGATTATTCACAAAATATTCTCTTTATTTATTAGGGATCGACCTTATTTTAGTAACTGCAGCATTTAGTTTGATCAATCCGGTATGGGATATGAAGATCGTTTTTCCAAGGATCATTTTATGGTGTGCATTGATGGTGACACCCGCTTCTTACAATAAACTGGCGATCGACTTCTTTTTAAAATAGCTCTATAAAAAACGATCTTTTTGATCGATAGCCTTAAAGGTTTTATTACCTCGCAAATAAAAATCGGCAACGATTGAGTGTAAATATACAGCTGAGCTTGTATAAGCTTTAATATTTGCTTTCAATAACTTCCTTTTTTGAATAAGTGTATTCAATGATCCATAAAAGCTAAAATGAGCTTTCACAATTGCCCAGCAATGTGCAAATTGTCCACTGAGCATAAATTTAGCCCCTGCAATTCCATCCAATATCATCCGGAAGAGTAATTTCAAAAAGAAAAATTGGGGTGGATGATTCTTATATATTAAGTATAAGTTATTCCTAAAATTGAGGTATGTCTTTCGAGGACTTGTTTTATTGAGTGTGCCACCTCCCACGTGATAAACGATAGAATTGGGACTGTACATGATCTTGTATCCCAAGTTTTTTAATCGCCAGCACAGGTCTATCTCTTCCATATGAGCAAAGAAGTCTTCATCAAATCCACCCACTTCCTTAAACTGCTCTGCCCGGACAAACATACATGCACCTGTAGCCCAGAAAACTTCACGGACATCATCATATTGACCATTGTCTTCTTCTAAATGTTCTAATATTCTTCCTCTACAAAATGGATACGCATATTTATCAATAAACCCACCAGCCGCGCCCGCATATTCAAACATCTTTTTATTGTCAAACATCCTTATTTTAGGCTGACATGCTGCTATCGTTTTATCCGAATCCATCAGATCGACCACTCCTTCAATCCATCCGGGTGTCACTTCTACATCTGAGTTCAACAGCACATAGTATTCTGCATCTACATGCTTAAGCGCATCATTATACCCTTTTGCAAAACCGCCATTCACCTCATTAATGACCAATCGAACCTGAGGGTAATTTTTTTTTAAAAATGCGATAGAATCATCAGAAGAATTATTATCGGCAACGATGATCTCTGAATAAGAATTATTGCAAGAAAGAACAGATGGCAGAAATTTTTCCAAAAAACCTCTTCCATTCCAATTCAAAATAACAACAGCTACTTTCATTCGAACTTATCTCGGATTACGGAAATTATCATCCACATTACCTCCAAAATGTTCTGAAGATTTCTCTACATCCATATTCCCTGATTGAGAATCACGCTTGTGAAGATCTATCTGCCAACGGGAATTATTGACTTCTCCTCTGGCATTGGAATGCAGAAGTTTATACTTATTACTAACAAGATCGGGATTATAGAATACAAAACTCTTATTCGATTGCTTATTATAAGGATTCGTAAGCACTTGAGTTTTATCTACCAACTGATTATACTGCCATATTTCATAAGGATAAGAACTTGGCTCTGTATCTACTTTTTGTCTACTATCAGGAACACCGTATTGCAGGTAAACACGACCTCTATCTGTATCGTAGCCTTTTAGTCCATAGGTTCCAAATTCTTTATTGACCTTCTGCACTTCTTTGTAATATTCCAACCAGGCTAATTCAGGGTTAGACGAACTTCTGGATTGCCAAAAATTATAAAAATATTGTTGCATGGTAACAATATCTTTTGTTTTTAACTGATTGTCGGTATACTGAATTTCAGCAAAACTGGAAATTGGGCGTAAACATTTCAAGTACTGAGTAAGTGTATCCACATTCTTGTAATTACTCACAAATGTCCCTTCTACTTTGATGGCTTTTAAATCTTCAAAACTTAAGGCCGCTTGTTTATTCTGACGATCAAAAACAATTTTTTGGTCGGCTTGTATCTTATTCTGTGCATCGCGCACTTCAATTTTAAATGAATAATTTCCATTGGGTAAGGATTCAATATTAAACTCTGCCAATAAAATATTTACATCATTTGCAGTTTGTTTTGAAAAGGCTGAAAACTCTGACAACTTCATTTTGGAATCATTGTTCTCGAAAAAATAATTGACCAAGATCTTTTGATTCTCCCCTACTATCTGCTTAGCATTATAGATCTCAGCATAAAAACGGAAACGGGTAATATTTTCAGGATAAAAAGTAGAAACATAAGGTACCAGATCGTATCCACTTTTTGTAATTACACTTGGTGTACTCGCTTTCGAGTAAGACTCTAAAAGTTGAACATCAGAAACCAAGATCCTGTCATTTAAAAACTCGACTTTAATAGGCATTTTAGCAGTAAATGGTTTTGCATTTGCGCTATTCTTATCAGCAATGCTGATCTCCATCTCATACAACCCATTCGGTAAATTATATCGTTGTTGATCGATAAAATTGGGAAAACCATTTGTTGTATCAGCAGTTTCAGGGCTATTCAGGGTATATTTTTGAGCATTTTTGATCTCTCCATTTAATTTGAAGGCAACAGCAATATCAATAGCTCCCTGAAACTTACCATTCGCATTTTTTACAAATTTTACGGTATTTCCAATAACAGATAAATAGGTTTCCACGTATGGACCTTTATCAGGAATATTAAATGTGGAATAGGTCAAATATGCCGTAATATTTACGGAATACAGCTTGCCTACCATAGCTAAACATAAGATAATCAAATACTTTTTCATAATAATAGCGTTTACATGAATGATTTAAGGCAAACGGGGAGTTCTACAAATTTACGGAAATTAAAATATTTTTTCCATTTTTTATTTTGTGATTGAAAAAAAATAGTACTTTCGCAGCGGAGAGTTGGCAGAGTGGTCGATTGCGGCAGTCTTGAAAACTGTTGACTGTAACAGGTCCGGGGGTTCGAATCCCTCACTCTCCGCCAAAGACAAGCAATACAGATCCTGCAGCAATGCAGGATTTTTTGTTTTCAATAGCCCCATTCTTAACATGCAAGACATACAGATCGATAAGGTAACAATTACTGAACTTGAACAATTGCAAAAAATTGGCAAGCAGACCTTTTTTGAGACCTTCTCTTCCGATAATACAGAAGAAAATATGAGCAAGTATTTGGAAGAAGGTTTTTCTATCAAAAAACTAGAGCAAGAGCTTTCACATCCTGATTCCGAATTTTACTTCGCCTCACTTAACAATCAGGTGATCGGCTATTTAAAGATCAACTTTGGTGATTCACAAACAGAGCTAAAAGACAAGAATGCTCTTGAGATTGAACGTATATATGTGCTAAAAGAATTTCATGGTAAAAATGTGGGGCAGCAACTGTATGAAAAAGCAATAAGTATAGCAAGGAAGCTGCAAGTCAATTATGTATGGCTGGGTGTATGGGAGAAAAACACCAGAGCTATTCATTTCTACAAGAAAAATGGGTTTATAGAATTCGACAAACACATATTCCGTTTAGGGGACGATGAACAAACAGACATTATGATGAAACTGAATTTATAAAGCATTTATAATTGAATAAAAAAAGCACCCGGGAGGTGCTTTTTTATTAGAATTCGTTACATGAAACTAGCCTTTCTTCACAAACTTTGTAAGGATCACAATCATTTGCTCATTGATCTTTCCTTCTATCTGCTCATGATTATCAGCAACCAACTTTATACGTTTAACAACGGTTCCTTTGGAAGCCGTAAAATTGGTTCCTTTCACATCTAACGCTTGTGTCAACACCACATTATCACCTGCCTCCAATACATTTCCAAATGCATCTTTATGAACAGCAGCCACTTCAAAAGCACTCATTGCCCATTGTACCACATTTTCGTCAAGATCAACGGAACTCATTAGATCAGCCGCCCATTGCTCCTCTTTTAATTTATATAACAAACGATAACTTAAAGCTTGTACACTTGGTTCCTGACTCCAGATACTGCCTTCCAAACAACGCCAGTGAAAGCCGGCATCTGCTTTATCCATTGACGACAAACAAGTGGTACACACGGCCACTTGATTTGCAATATGATCATCATTCTTAGGACTCACGGTAAAAGCTGTTGTTGCTTCTTCTGCACTGCACAATTCGCATTGCCCCTGACTTCTTTCTTTTAATTCTTTACTAATTGACATATTGATTTTGTTTAATTGAAAAATAGATCGGTAAACTGAAATAGAGATGCAAAAGTAGAAGATATTTCAAAACACCAATATAAAAGCAGCACAATGAGTCTTATTTACAATCAATCTAATTATGGTACTCCATGAATTTTATTGTTTTATATACTTTACTATCTTTATGCTTAAATAAAATTGTATGAAAAAACAGAATAACGATAAAGTATTTAATCTATTGGTGATCGTAGCGGCACTAGGCTATTTTGTTGACATATACGACTTACTTCTCTTTTTGGTTGAACGGAGAGATAGTTTGAAAGAGATATTAGGTGCTGCCGCTACCAATGATGAAATTCAATCGGTTGGCAAACAGTTATTAAACTGGCAAATGGGTGGAATGCTTATAGGCGGTATCTTCTGGGGAGTATTGGGAGATAAAAAAGGAAGGTTATCCGTATTATTTGGATCTATACTATTATACTCATTAGCCAATATTGCCAATGGATTTGTTCAAACAGTACCACAATATGCTATTCTGCGCTTCATATCAGGTTTTGGCTTGGCCGGTGAATTAGGTGCCGGTATTACTTTGGTAAGCGAAACAATGAGCAAGGAAAAGCGGGGAATAGGCACCATGATCGTTGCAACAATTGGTGTATTTGGAGCAGTAGTAGCAGGATTTATGGGCAATGTGATCGAAAATTGGCGCTATTCATTCTTCTTAGGAGGAGCCATGGGCTTAGCTTTATTACTAATGCGAATTGGTGTATTTGAATCGGGCATGTTTGAAATAGCAAAAGAAAAAAAAGTTTCAAGAGGAAACATTTTAAGTTTATTTTCATCGGGTAAAAAAACAATGAAATATCTGAACATTATTTTGGTTGCAGTTCCTGTATGGTATGTTATGGGTGTGTTGGTTGGATTCGCACCGGAAATGATGGAAAAGCTGGGAGTTACATCCTTTGTCCCTGAAAATGGAAAATGTGTCATGTTTGCTTATCTCGGGATCACAATAGGTGATTTTGCCAGCGGTTTACTGAGTCAAATACTTAAAAGCAGAAAAAAAGCATTAGCTACATTTATTTTTTTAACGGGAATTGGCATCATGCTCTATTTTACTGTTGCCACTTATTCTGAAACTATTTTTTATTCAACTATATTATTTATTGGATTTGCCACAGGCTATTGGGCCGTATTTATGAGTACAGCATCCGAACTATTCGGAACCAATATCAGAGCAACTGTTACTACTACTGCTCCGAATTTCGTAAGAGGTTCATTGATATTTGTAACCATGTTGATCGATCTGATAGCAATATACACCAACAGAATGGAAGCGATCATCATTACAGGGATTATTCTGTTCATCATTGCCATGATCTCTTTGTGGAAACTGGAGGAAACATTCAATAAAGATCTAAACTACATAGAAGAGGACCACCTCATTTAATCATATGAAAAAGAGAACTGTTATTATTGGCGCATCAGATAATCCGGAGCGTTATGCCTACAAAGCAACACTTGCCTTACAGAAACATGGACATGAAGCAATTCCGGTAGGATTACGTCCAGGAAACATCAATGGAATTGAAATAATCAAAGAAAAAGCTACGATCAATGATGTGGATACAGTAACACTTTATGTCGGACCACAAAATCAAGAAAGCTGGAAAGAATATGTAATTAGTTTAAAACCCAAACGAGTTATTTTTAATCCCGGCACAGAGAATCCTGAATTTGAAGCCGAACTTCAAAAAAAAGGTATTGAAACCATTGAAGCCTGTACACTGGTTATGTTATCAATCGGTAATTACTAAAAAAGCGAGCAAAATGCTCGCTTTTTTAGTAATTACAATTATCAATTTATTTTGACTTAAGTTCTTCTTTTTTTACCTCATCTTTTTTTAATTGAACAGCTTTAGTCGCAGAAACACGTTTAATGGGTTTTGTCTTTGAAAGTTTTGCCGGCTTTTCTGTTTTTTTCGGTTCCTGTTGTACCTTATTAGCAAAAATAGCAGTTGAGAATATCCCAACAAAAGCTATAAATAAACTCAATTTTTTCATGGTGTTAAATTTTATATTTTACATAGATAAAAACAATCATAATGCCAAACTTGGAATTCCCTGTTAAAATCTGTTAAATTGAGCTTAGAATTACACTACATGCCCATTTTATTTCATCCAAAGAGATCGTTAAAGGAGGAGCGATACGCATACTATGAGCATTAAATAAGAACCAGTCAGTGATCAGTCCCTTTTCAATACAACGATCAATGATCGCTTTGTTTACTTCATAGCTTTCGAATGAAACAGACAACAACAATCCTTTTCCATTCACACTTTTTATTTTAGGATGAACTAATAATTCTTTAAATAATTTTTCTTTTGCTTCTACTTGCTCGATCAAGTTTTCAGAAATAAGTGTACGCAACGTTGCTAAACTTGCTGCACAGGAAACAGGATGTCCGCCAAAAGTTGTAATATGACCTAAAATAGGATCATGTGTAAGTGAGCACATGATCTCATTAGAAGAAATAAATGCACCAATAGGCATTCCTCCTCCCATCCCTTTTGCCAAACATAAAATATCAGGAGTTATTCCATAGTGTTCAAATGCAAATAATTTACCGGTACGACCAAAGCCACATTGAATTTCATCAACAACCAACAGCGCGCCTTTCTGCTCACATGTGCGTTTTAATTTCTGCAAATAATCAACAGCAGGCACTACTGCCCCAGCCTCCCCTTGGATCGTTTCAACAACAACGCAAGCAGTTCTTCCGGAGATCCCGGCAAGATCCTCATCACAATTAAAACGGATCAGCTTTGTATCAGGAAGTAATGGACGATACGCATTTTTAAATTCCTCACTCCCCATAACACTCAAGCTTCCTTGCGTACTGCCATGGTATGCATTTTTAAATGAAATAATCTCCGTTCTTTCTGTATATCGTTTCGCCAATTTCATGGCACCTTCTATTGCTTCCGAACCGGAGTTTACAAAATATACTGAACTTAAATTCTCAGGAAGATGAGTTGTCAATTCTTTTGCCAATTGAACTTGTGGAGCTTGAATATATTCTCCATACACCATTAAGTGCATGTATTTATCCAATTGATCTTTAATTGCTTTTAGTACAGAAGGATGTCGATGTCCAACATTGGAAACAGAGATCCCTGAGATCAGATCCATATATTTTTTTCCGGAGGAATCATATAGATATAAACCCTCTGCTTTTTCAATTTCAAGTGCAAGCGGTGTTTCGCTTGTTTGTGCTACATGATTTAAGAATAATTGACGTTGTGTAAGCATAAGACGAAGGTATGGATTTTTAAAATCATATTGACAAATTCAATATTTAGGCATAAGTTTATACCATGATATCAAACAATTCATACCATAAATTAATATCAGTACTATTCATCGTATTGAACCTCCCACTGTTTGCACAAGACACGATCATTTTCAAGGACAGCAGTTCCGTTATTGGTATTATAAAAGAAAAAAGAAGCGATGAGATTGTTTACAAGCGCTATGAAGTACCGGATGGTCCGGACTACGTCATTTTAAAAAACACGATAAAAAAAATACACTATGCCGGTGGACTAAAAGAACAATTTGCAGAACCGGTAATCACAATTAAAAACGAAATTCAAAATGAGCCCTTCATTCTAGGAGAAAGCAAAGAACGGATCGATATTGTGAATGGCAAATATTACTACAAAGGAGAATCCTACTCCTACAACAAGATCAAGAATTTGGTTTTTGTAAACCATAAGGATCCTCGAATAAGAACCATGATCAAACAAAAAGAAAACACACAAGCCGGATATTATGCATCATTTATTGGCATACCGATAACAGTTGTTGGTGTTGCAGCAGTAATTGTTGGTGCAGCTGACAAAGTATGGGGAACAGGAGATAGCGGCATTATGGAAGCAGGATTATTAGTAACAGCCGGTGGTATTATTACAATAAGTGTAAACACCTATTGCTTTGAGAGAAACAAATACTTAAGCAGAAAAATGGTAAAAGTTTACAATGAATCATTTTAGAGCCCAACCAACTTTATATGCTATACAACCTACTCAAATTTTTAATGCGCATCACAACGAAAATATTCTTTCGTTCCATTTCGATACGCAATAAAGAAATAGTACCGTCAAATGGTCCGTTAATGGTTTTGGCGAATCATCCCAGCACCTTTATGGATCCTATCGTTGTAGCTACGATATTGAATAGAAAAGTTTTTTTTCTAGCAAAAGGGGAATTATTCAAAACAGCGTTCACAAGATGGCTTTTACCTAAATTCAACATGATCCCTGTTTACAGAAAACAAGATGATCCATCGTTGATGAATAAGAACGAAGAGACATTCAACAAATGCTTCGAACATTTAGAAAAAGGAGGCGTGATCCTTATGTTTCCAGAAGGAATAAGTATTACAGAAAGAAAATTAAAGCCGATCAAAACCGGTGCTGCAAGGATCGTATTGGGAGCAGAGGCACGAAATAATTTTGAGTTAGATGTAAAGATCATTAACATCGGTCTTAATTATGAGGATCCGCATAAATTCAACAGGGATGTCTTTATCAATATTAATCCGGCAATAGAAGCAAAAAAGTACCGGGAAGAATACAAAAATGATCCTATAAAAGCGGTTCAGGAACTTACCACTGACATCACCAAAGAATTGGAAAGGTTAGTGATCGATATTGAAGATACCAAGACGGATGTGCTGGTAAAAGATATTGAACAACTATACAAATATAAACTCAGCAAAGAATTAGGAATACACGAAGATGATAAATCAAAAGAGTTTTTGATCACGAAGAACATTGTAGAAACTGTTAATTATTATAAACTCATCCAGCCAAAGCGGGTGGAAGACATGAAGGTTCGATTAAAAAATTATTTCGACAATCTGGCAAAGATAGGCTTAAGCGACAAAGACATTTCAAATAATGCGAACAACGGTTCTTTCTTTTTAGAAAACATACGCTCATTAATAACCATTATTTTGGGTTTTCCACTTTATTTGTATGGATTGATCAATAATTTTTTACCATTTGAAATACCTGGATTTATTGCAAGAAAAACGACAAAGTCAATTGAATTCAGAGGAGCAATAGGAATGGTTGGTGGCATGTTCACCTTTTTAATTTTTCACACATTGCAAATTTTCTTTGTATGGAAATATAGCCAATTGCAATGGCTGACAGCTTTATATGCGATCAGTTTACCAATAAGTGGATTGTTTACATACTGGTATTATCACACCGTATTGGAGATAAAGAACAAATGGGCTTTAATGATGATCTTCTATAAAAAAAGCGTATTCATTGCTAACCTCATCAGCGAAAGAGAAAAAATCATCTCTGAATTCGATGCGGCTAAAAATGAATACGCACAAACACTCACAAACACTTAAAAATAAACTACATCCAAGTAGCTACAAACTTATTGAACTCCGCTTTAAGCTCAGCATAGATCTTTCTGAAAGACTCAACTTTATCATTGATAACAGTATGATCTGCAAATAACTTTTTATCGATAGCAACCGGATTTTCTTTCGCATATTTCGTTAACCATTGTTCATGCTCATTCACATGGTGGTTTAAAATATCCATTTGTTCTTTTTGGATGATAAATTGATTTTGAAAATGCTCTACTTTCTTTCTTACATCTTCAGAGTTGTTTTTGGATGCAACCTCTTCTAAACGTTTTTGATAAATTTTCAATTCATCTGTATAGAATTTTGCTTCATTTAACCATAATTGGTGCTCAAAATGTAATTCATCAATGTGTTTCGTTCTTGTTGCAGTTGTCATAGTTTTTTAGATTTAAAGATTATGATACAAAAATAGCCCGGCTGTAAAAGACGGGCTATGATTAGCATCAATGAAAAAACTGATTATCGTCAGTTTTTAGAAATCTTTGATAAGATCTAACACACGCTGTTCGATCTCATCCCTTACCTTATTGAACGCTGCCGGTTCCATGTGCTTGGGATCAGGTAATTGCCAATCCATACGATGATCAGCTATCACAAAAGGGCATTCATCACCACAGCCCATAGTAATTGCATAGTCATAATGAATTTTAGGAATTTCATCCAAGGATTTTGAATCATGCTTTGACAGGTCATACCCTAGTTCTTTCATAGCAGCAATCGCCTTAGGATTAATAATACCCGAAGGACGGGAGCCACTGCTATATGCTTCTACTTTACCGGCACCATGAATTTTGGCAAAAGCTTCTGCCATTTGGCTACGATTCGAATTTTCAACACAAACGAATAATATTTTTTTCATGCTTTTTTATTTTTATAAATAATTGTTGCTAATAATGCTCCAATAAATGGTGCAGTTAAAAAGATCCATTGACCGTTAAGATTATTATTTTGTACAGCAGGAGAAAGCGAACGGATCGGATTCATAGAACCGCCTGAATAATTACCTCCTAAAAATATTCCCAATGCTACGTACAAACCAATGATCCATGGAGCTAATACAGAAAAACGATCAGAGGAATAGAAAATAGTAATCAATAAAAAAAAGGTTAAAACAACTTCTATTATAAATGCATATCCTAAGTCAAGCGAAGGGATTGTTTCGCCAAGTGAATATGTATTACCAAATATCAGACTTAAGGTAAACGTACCCGCAAATGCCCCTACTGCTTGAGATAAAAGATAGGGCGCAAATTCGCTAAATGCCAGCTCTTTTTTAGCGATCAAAGCAAGTGTTACAGCAGGATTCATATGCGCACCACTTATTTTGCCAACAAGTAAAATCATGATCGTTACAATTAAACCTGTAATCAATGATATTCCTAACAAAGAAATAGCTCCAGCTGTTTTATGATCTAGAATAACACTGCCTGTTCCTATTAACAATAGAAAAAAAGTGGCAATCGCTTCCGCAAGATATTTTTTCATCATTAACAACAACCACTTCCCGGAGTGCAACAATTAGAAGCACTTGTTTGAAGTTCTTTTAAATTCACTTTTAATTTTTCAGTAGGGATCCCGCATTTATCTTGCGCTAAACAGTTGGTTTGTTTGTTTAACAATACAAATTTCTGTCCATTGAATTCTATCCCATATCTCCCAATTGTCTCCGACTGGTACTCAACCTCCACTTCAGCATCGTTAATACCAACAGCACGTTCAGAAAGAGAAATAATATTCAACAATTTAGAAGGAGCCAGGCGGTGATCAAAATCATTGGCTTCCCACAATTGAAAATTCACATATTTTTCTTCACGCACAGTTCCACCGCAGTCGATAAAGTTTTTAGTTGTTACTCCTACTTCTGTGATATGAAAATGTGGAGGCACATCTTGTCCGTTAGCTTGTACGAATTGAACAGCATCTAATGCGATCAATTTATTTTTAAATTCAGATAGTTTCATTTTATTAGATTTTAAAAGATTAACAACACTTTATTTTCATTGAATCAAAATTCATTTTAAACAGATCGGAGAAAACATTCTTCGCGATCTTCCAGTTATCCATATCAATACAATAACAAACACGGGGACCATCGATCTCTCCCTTGATCAGCCCGGCATTCTTTAGTTCTTTCAAATGCTGCGAAACGGTTGATTGCGACAAAGGCAATTGCTCTACAATATCGTTGCAGATACAGGACTTTTGTTCCGCCAAAAACTTGATGATTGCCACACGGGCAGGATGAGACAATGCTTTAGCTATTTCAGCAGCTTTGATCTCGTCTTTATCAAATTCTAATTTCTTACTGTAAGCCATGATATAATTTTATATCGCAAATATACGATAAATAAAATTACAAAAGCAAGTTATAAGGGAAAACATTTTAGAAAAACTGTTTTATCTTGTCCATAAAGGATTGTGGGGCCGGACAAGGGCGGTTGGTTTTCATATCAATAAAAACCAAGGTAGTATCACCTGTATTTAACAATTCGTTTTTCTGATTATAGATCTCATAATCAAATTTTATACGGGCAGTGGGCAATTCTTTAATGGTCGTTTTTATAACCAGAAGATCGTCATAAAATGCAGGTTTATGATATTTGATGTTACAGGTATAAACAGGAAGCATCACACCATTGTCTTCCATTTCTTTGTAACTTGTTCCGAGTTGACGAAGTGCCTCTACCCTACCCACTTCAAAATACTGCGTATAATTACCATAATACACGTATCCCATTCTATCGGTTTCGGCATAGCGCACACGAATTGTTGTTTCAGAAATATACATAGAAGACATTATAAAAACTTCCTGAATATACACTTTTTATTGCAATTAAATCGGAAAATAATAATAATTTATTTCCCTTTTCTTCACGCAATTTTAGCTGTAAATCCTTATTATTGTCATGCAAATTAAACGTGCATACTCCAATGAAAACATCCCCAAAAAAATTGGCCTGTTTACTCTTTTCGCTTTATTTTTTATGGAGCTGTTCTACTTCACCTAAAATTGTGCAAGTAGAAAAAAGCAGTATTGAACTCAATACTAAATCGGCTACTGATTCTAGCTTCTATCAAACAATAGCTCCCTACAAAACTAAAATGGATGCGATCATGAACGAAGTGCTGATCGTTTCGGAACAAGCTTTATTAAAAGGCTTACCGGAAAGTTCATTGGGAAGTTTTGTATCCGATGCTGTGCTTAAAAAAACAAACGAACGGTACAAACCTAGTGATGCGATTCCGGCAGATATCTGTTTATTGAACAATGGAGGCTTGAGAGCACAATTACCACAAGGAGAAATTACAAGAGGAAAAGTATTTGAATTAATGCCCTTTGAAAATAGCATTGTTATTTTAACACTAAGTGGAGAAAAGACCAAACAATTGTTTGATGCAATGGTGGCTAACAATGGAGCACCATTTGCAGGAGCAACAGTAATTGGTAAAGGAAAAAAGATCCAGGAATTAAAAATTGGAGGAAAAGAATTTGACATCAACAAAACATATAAAGTCGTAACATCCGATTATTTAGCTGCCGGAGGTGACAAATACGATTTTTTCAAAAATCCTGTAAAGACAGACACCCTCAATTATTTGTTAAGAGATGCGATCATTGATTATATGATCGATGAACATAAAAAAGGTCATACATTAAAATATGCGACAGATGGAAGAATTAAACTTGAACAGTAGAAGAGGCTTCTTAAAGAAATCGCTGATCGGTGGAACAGGAATATTGGCTTTCAGCGCAATTCCAAATGAAGTATTTGCTAAAACGGATCTGGTAAAAATAACCATTCTGCATACAAATGATGTACACAGCCATATTGAACCCTTTCCCGATAATGATCCAAAATTCGCAGGATTAGGCGGAGTGGTACGAAGAGCTGCACTGATCAAAAAAATAAGAAGTGAAGAAAAAAATGTATTACTATTAGATGCCGGTGACATCTTTCAAGGAACACCTTATTTCAATTTATATGGTGGAGAATTGGAATTTAAATTAATGAGCATGATGGGTTACGATGCTACAACTATTGGTAATCATGACTTTGACAATGGCATTGACGGATTGGTAAAACAATTGCCACATGCTAATTTCCCTTTCATTAATTGCAATTACGATTTTTCAGACACTGCCATGAATGGTAAAACAATACCACACAAAGTGTTTATTAAAGATGGGATCAAGATCGGTGTATTCGGAGTAGGAATTGAATTGGATGGATTAGTTGACAAAAAAATGTATGGGAACACCATTTATTTAAATCCTGCAGAAAAGGCGGCACAAGCGGCTCATCATCTGAAACACGAGGAAAAATGCGATCTAGTGATCTGTCTTTCGCATTTAGGATATACTTCAAAAGGAGGAAAGATCAATGATGTGGACTTAGCTAAACAATCCAAGAATATCGATCTGATCATCGGTGCACATACTCACACCTTTTTGGATACACCATTAGAATATGAAAATAGTGATCAGAAAAAAGTACTGGTAGCACAGGTAGGATGGGCCGGAATTAAACTGGGTAGAATCGACTTTGTTTTCGAGCGAAAGACCCAGAAAAAGGCCTCAGAAGGCTACTCTATAAAAATTTCCAAAAAGTCAATAGCAATCTGAAAATTTTTTTAACTTTTTTTCTTAAATATTTGTTAGGAATAAATTAAAGTTGTATATATTTACGGCTCAATAGAGATTACAAGGGATACACTGAATATACTAAACATTAAGTTTAACAAAATATAATTACTGAAGAGAATGGAGAAAGCATTTGTAAAAGTTTGGGAGAGTTGTCTGGAGATAATAAAGGACAATGTTAGTTCACAAAGTTTCAAAACATGGTTCGAGCCAATTAAGCCGGTTAAATTAAGTAACAACGTTTTAACGATACAAGTTCCAAGTCAGTTTTTCTATGAATGGTTAGAGGAGCATTACATTACCTTATTAAAGAAAACGATTAAAAAAGAATTGGGTGCAGAAGGCCGTTTAGAGTATAGCATTGTAATGGAAAACTCACACAATGCATCTAAACCATATACCGTAAAAATTCCTACTACTAATAAGAAAGAATTAAAAAATCCATCGGTAGCGATGCCGATCGATATTAACCAGAATACGATCCGTAATCCATTCATTATTCCGGGATTAAAGAAAGTAAATGTTGAATCACAGTTAAATGCCAACTACTCTTTCGAAAATTTTGTAGAAGGAGATTGCAACCGTTTAGCGCGCTCAGCAGGCTTTGCTGTTGCTAACAAGCCGGGTGGAACTGCCTTCAATCCATTATTAATATACGGTGGTGTTGGTTTAGGAAAAACACACTTAGCACATTCCATTGGTATTCAGATCAAAAATGAATTCCCTAATAAAACGGTATTGTATGTTTCTTCAGAGAAATTCACTCAACAGTATATTGATTCTGTTAGAAATAACAACCAGAATGATTTCGTACACTTCTATCAAATGATCGATGTATTGATCATTGATGATGTTCAATATTTCGCAGGTAAAGAAAAAACACAAGATGTATTCTTCCACATTTTCAACCACTTGCACCAAACAGGAAAGCAGATCATTTTAACTGCTGATAAACCACCTGTTGAATTACAAGGATTTGAGCAACGCTTATTATCCCGTTTCAAATGGGGCTTAGCAGCTGATCTTCAAACTCCGGGATTAGAAACACGTATCGCTATCCTTGAGAAGAAATTATATACTGATGGTATTGATCTTCCAAAAGAAGTAATTGAATATTTAGCGTACAGTATCACTACCAATGTTCGTGAATTAGAAGGCGCATTGATCTCTTTATTGGCTCAATCATCTATGAACAAAAAAGCCATCACTTTAGAGTTGGCAAAACAGATGATCGACAAGTTTGTGAAGAATACTGCCCGTGAGGTATCTATCGATTACATCCAAAAAGTGGTTTGCGATTATTTTGATCTTCCAATTGAGCTTTTAAAATCTAAAACACGTAAACGTGAAGTGGTTCAGGCACGTCAAATTGCAATGTACTTTGCAAAAAGCATGACCAAATCATCATTAGCAACAATCGGATTACATTGCGGTGGCAAAGATCACGCTACTGTATTACACGCTTGCAGAACCGTAAATAACTTAATGGATACCGACAAACGATTCAAAAACTATATTGATGAGTTGAATAAAAAGATCAGTATTCAATAACCTATCTCAAATAAATACGTAAAAAAATAGGAATCAGAACATCTGATTCCTATTTTTGTTATATACCTATACGATCCAAGCTATGGTAAATATGAAAAAACTACAGTCATTACTACTCCTAATAATACTGTCATTTCCATTAGCATCCTTTTCCCAGTTATTTAATTTTCAAACCTATTCCTTAGATGAAGGACTTTCACAATCGGAGGTCAACTGCATCTTTGAAGATAGTCGCGGTTATTTATGGATCGGAACATCAGGAGGTGGATTAAACCGCTTTGACGGGAAAAATTTTAAAATATACGAGGAAAAAGATGGTGTTTGCGGACAGATCATCAATGCTGTTTCTGAAGATGAACAACAGAATATATGGATAGGTACCCGCTTCAATGCTCTTTGTAAATTTGATGGGAAAGCATTTAGAAATTATTCCGAACAACATGAAAATTATTTTTCCAGTGGCTATGTTCAATTCATTACAAAAGATGACAACAAAAATTTGATCGTGATCAAAAACCATCAAATACTTTTATATGACGGAAAAACATTTTCAGAGCTCAGAGTAAAAGGCGACACGCTGAATTATTACGATGTAAACTGCTATAAGAGAGACAGCAGGAATATCATCTGGATAGGAACCGACAGAGGATTATTAGTACTGAAGAACAAAACCCTACTTCGTATATCTGACAACGAAAAGGTAAACAATGCGAATATCACTTCTTTGAGTGAAGATAAAAATGGCAATCTATGGGCTGTGCAGGATCGCTCTGTATTTCATAAGATCAAGATCACAGGCCCCTCTCATTATCAAGTAAAAGCAACGCAGATAGACAGTATCAACCTTCCTTCAACAGCTACCATAAGTGATATCCATTTTGACCAGCAAAACCAATTATGGATCGCCACTCAAAATGAAGGTCTTTACAAACTCAACAAAAACAATTTACTCCATTTCAATCAAATGAATGGTATGCCGGTAGATCATATCAATTGCATTTATGAAGACAAAACCGGAAACCTGTGGATTGGAACAGCAGGTGGCGGTTTGGTTAAGTTTACCAATCAGGCATTTACTTATTTTGACAATCTGATAGGACTTAGTGAAAAAGATATCTTCGCATTAAATGCCGATAAAAAAGGAAACATCTGGATAGGCACCAGTCTGCATGGTTTATTCAAATACGATGGCAAGACAGTTACACATTATCCAACGATGAATGAAACACGATGTATTTTCACAGACAGCAAAGGGAATGTATGGATCGCTAATAATCAGGGAATAAGTATTTACAATGGAACATCATTCACTCCTTATAAATACAAAGAAGTAAAGAATGTCCGTGCGATCTTTGAAGATAAGAATGGAAACATATTTATTGGAACACGCGCTAGCAAAGCCTTTGTTGACAATGGAAAAGAATTGATTCAACTCACAGAAGCGATTGGACTATTCAACGATAATGTTTACTCTTTTGTAGAAGACAAAAACGGCCACATCTGGATGGGAACAGGGAATGGCATCTTTGTTTATAATCACGAAAAGATCATCAAACACATTACCAAAGGACTTTGCAATACGTATGCCGGCAGCATGGTGAAAGATAAATTTGGCAATATATGGGTAGGAACAGATAATTGTGTTGGCTGGTATAATGGAAATGAAATAAAAAGTATCACCACTAAGGAAGGACTTACATCAGGAACAGTTTATCTGATGAATGTAGATAATTATGGGAATATTTGGGTAGGAACAAATAAAGGCTTAGACAAGATCTCACTAAACGACAAAGGAGAAGTGGCTGGTATCCGGAACTACGGAAAAGCAGAAGGATTCAAAGGAATTGAATGCAACTCCCGCTCTACTTGTGTTGATTCTAATGGAGATCTTTGGTTTGGAACAATCAAAGGCGCTATTAAATTTAGTCCGGCAGAAGAACTGTTGAGAAACAGAGAAGTTCCCAAAGTATCTATTACCAATGTAAAACTGTTTTATGAAGACGTTGAAAATTGGGAAGAATACTCCGATACATTATCACACTGGTACAATCTTCCTATAAACACGATATTACCTCACAATAAAAATCATATCACGTTCGATTTCCATGCGATCAGCAAAACATTTCCTGACAATATAAAATACAGTTTCAAACTGGAAGGCTTTGATAAAAACTGGAGTCCGGCCAATGAATTCAGTACCACCACCTATTCCAATCTTCCTCCGGGTGTATATCACTTTCTTGTAAAAGCAGAAAACAAAGATGGTGTTGTCAATGAAGAATTTGCAGAATTTTCCTTTACGATCACACCACCCTTCTGGACCACCTGGTGGTTTATCATTATTTGCATCATTGCATTTATTTTATCGATCTATGGCTATAATGAATTTAGAAAACGAAAACATCTTTTACAAAAAGAACGTTTAGAAAAGATCATCCGCGACCGCACAGCAGAGATCATCAAAAAAAGAGATGAGAATGAGATCCTATTAAAAGAGGTTCATCATAGGGTAAAAAATAATCTTCAGATCATTAACAGTTTGATCAATATACAATCGGACTATGTGTCGGATCCAAAAGCAACCGAACTGTTCCGTGAGATCAGAAACCGCATCCGTACGATATCACTGGTACACGAAAAGCTCTACAAATCCGAAGACTATGGACGTATCAATGTAAAAGAATACATTAATATGCTGGTAGAAAATCTAATTGATACATATAGCTATAACAAGAAAATAGACTTGAAGCTGGATCTGGAAGTGCAGCATTTTAATTTAAACACCATTATTCCAATGGGATTACTATTAAATGAGATCATTTCCAACTCTTTTAAATATGCATTCAACGAAATGAATGAAGGAGTGATTGAGATCGAATTGCATAAATCGAATGTAAAAGAAGAATACACGATCATTATTGGTGATAATGGAAAAGGCTTTAGCAATGATGTGTTTAACAGCGAAACAACCACATTGGGTCTGGAACTGATCAAAATATTGGCATCGCAGCTGAATGGAAATATTGAGAAGATCCAAAAACCGGGCACACATTACATTTTAAAATTCTCACCTATTAAAGATTAGTTTATGCAACGGATATTAATGGTTTGCCTTGGCAACATTTGCAGATCACCACTAGCAGAAGGAATTCTAAGAAGCAAAACAGAAGCTTTAAACATTGATATACATATTGATTCGGCTGGAACATCCAATTATCACATTGGCGAACATCCCGATTCCAGAACTACTGCCAATGCTAAAAAACACGGTGTAGATGTCAGCAAATTAAAAGCACGTCAATTTTCAGTAGAAGACTTTGATAATTTCGACAAGATCTTTGTGATGGATTCTTTCAATTATGCAGATGTAGTTTCACTCTCCAGAAATGAGAACGATCGGAAAAAAGTAGAAATGATACTCAACACTGTTTATCCAAATTCCAACATGAATGTTCCCGACCCCTATTTTGGAGGTGAACAAGGATTCGAGAACGTGTACATCCTTTTGGATAAAGCCTGTGATGTGATCGCAGATAGCTTATTGCAATACTCTAAAGCTTAAGTGCCTTTGCAAATTTTGATGATTTCTGAGGATTCCAGCTGTCTTTATAAGATGCTTTAAAGAATATTTCCTGTACATAGGCAATGGAACGCACTATTCTCAAAAAATAGCCAAAATAAAACACCATCAAAGGCAGATAGATCAGAAAATAATGCACTGTTTCGTTCTTACGTTCACGGAACAATGAGAACACAAAAAATTTAAGGAAATTATTGACCGTGTATAAAAGGATATTCATAGGCACGATGAATACCAGTTGCGAAGTAAAATTATATATCATATCAAACAGATAGAAATACCATTTCACATTCAAGATCAAATTGTAAGTAATATTCTCAACGAATGAAATAAAGTTGGAGAAGCGGAATGAATCATTCGGATAGAACACATCCCTATGTTTCCTTAAACGAAAACGGATCAAGGATTTATCCCAACGCAAACGTTGTTTGATCAATTTTTGAAAAGTCACAGGAACGCTGGTCTGACAAACGGCAGAAGGCTCAAAATGTATCTTATAACCTAGTTTACGGATCTTAACGGTGATATCGCCATCCAATCCAGGACCAATATCCCAGCCACCCAAACGATCCAATGCATCCTTGCGGAAAGCCCCGAATGCTCCTGAAATTACACGATAGATCCCCAACTCGGAAGTGGCAATACGCCCAACAGAAATAGTATCCATATATTCAATGGCCTGCAATGTGGCACATAAACTTTCTTTATAATTACGCACTTGCACATTTCCACCTACTGCTCCAATATTCAGATCGTAATAAAAGGGAACTAAAATATTTTCAATGGCATCGCGATCGTAGGAGCAATCGGCATCCAAATGGATAATGAATTTTCCGCGTGCATATCGCAAACCCAAATTGGCAGCAGATGCCTTCCCTCCCCTTACTTCATTTCTATAATAAGCATCAATGTATCCATTTTGTTTTAAGCTCCGGCAGATCTCCGGTGTTTGATCATCCGAACCATCATCAATAATGATCAACTCAAAATTCCGGTAGGTCTGCTCTTTCAGTGAGTTCGCTAATTTATAAATATGCTTCCCTTCATTTTTTCCGGGAACAATAACAGAAACAAAGGGCTGTTTTTCCCAAAGTGTAAGGCGGGCATCGGCTACACGCGATTTTCTGAAAAAGCTTGTAAACTTCCAAAGTAATAAAGTGGTGATCTCCACCAAAAAGAAACGGAAGAATTCAAATACAAAGAAGAACCAAAATATTCTGAATAATTTGGACGCATTTACCGAAGTAACGTAGTTAATGAATTCATCCAAAAACTCTATCATTCAAACAGATCTTTTGTTAATTCCTGCAATTGAGCATCAGCTTTATTATGGGTAGTTAAAGCTCTTGATTTGGTGATCACACGAACCGAGAAATCATTAAAATTATTTTTGATGATCTTCTCGATCAAAATGGTCAGATTATCCAACTGCTGTGCTGCTTCAATGGACGAGCAGTTCACAAAGCCCAGATACAAGGTAGAGGAATTTTCAAATGCAATAAAATCGGCCGGTTTGATGTTTTCGCGAATCAAGTTCACTAAGTCTTCCAACAAAGCCTTTTGTGCTTTCTTTCCGATCTTGTTAAACAATTCAAAAATGTTTTCCATGTGCAACAAAGCGATGCTTGTTTTTTGCTCCGGATTATCTTTGATACGCTCCAACTCATAATGCAACATAATTTTTAATGTTGCCATATTGATGGTTCCAAAAATATCTTCGATCTCCTGACCGGTAGATAAGAAACCATTGGTAGCAGCACTTCTGCCCTTTTTGGTAAGTTTATACACGTTAATGGACTTCGGAACAAGAAACTGAACATCCGTATCATTCGAGCAGGAAACACATTTTGCTTTCACAAAAAAGTCCTGGAAGTTATTATTGCAATTATTGCAATGATGGATGATCGATGGCTTATCGTAATCTACTCCAATATGGCGCAATGTTTTATTACACTTCGGACAAGCGAGTGTATTATCGATCGGATTTTTAAAATCGGTGATCGGACCAATGAATGCACAAGGAAAATGGTGAACCAGATCTTCACTTTTTGAATTGGAAGAATTACAATGCGGGCATACCTCTCTGAATGACAAGAAACCGCTGCTGCAAGAATTACACAAATAAATGCGCTCCCAAAAGTCGGGCCAGATCAAACCTTCACGCTCTGCCCATTCCAATATCTCCAGCACTTGAGCTTCTTCGTTATTATCAAAATTAACGGAGATCTCCGGATAGGTATAACCAATAACAGAATGCAGATCGGCATAAGGTTTTAAGGTACGCAACTCACGTGTGTACATAAAATTCAACACTTTCTTGATCGTTTGTGCTTCAAAAGAAGTGATGAGCTGATAATCGAGCTGTGTCGTTTTAAAGAAGATCTGCTTCGTTAATTCAGCTAACTCTTTTATTTGATCATAAGAATAGATGATACCGTCATGCAAATGACTTAAGATCGGATCTTTCGATTCTTTATAGTTAATTAAAAAAACAGGCTTTAAATAATATTCAGGATTGTAATGCGCTCTGATCTTTTTCACCATGATGCGTGCAAACTCAACATCTTTAGCATCAATGATCAAGGCATCGTACATCAAAAGATGATCGATCTTTAAGCTGCTATTGCTATCAATGATATAAAACAATAAGTTCTCAAATTCGATCTTATTATCTTTTACCTCAATTTTTTGTATCGTGTCTTTTAATGCCATGTTTAGTACTTATACTTGGTAATGGTTACACTCATTTTATAAAACGATTTCCAATGTGCATAATCGCTTTCATTGATCGGATAAATATCAGCAGCTACCGTACGGGTAGTTGGCTCGTATCGTTTCTGAAACTCATCAGGCAAAGGATAAGTTGCATAGTAAAAACGCTTTAACACACCTTCACTTTTTGATCCATCCGGGAAGGTTAGCGTCATTACATCTCCTTCTTTAAAATAGTTGATGTCTTCCTGCTCAAAGAATGCTTTCACATACATAGGTGTATTCTTGTGAATCGCCATGATCTGCTCCGACTTTAATGCTACCTCAAACTGATGTGTGTAAATGCGTGTGATACTACCATCGATCGGAGAATAAAACACTCTACGTCCATTCTCTTCATCCTCCCCTCCTCCACCGGAAACGTTGCCGCTACGCTGACTTTTTACTTTGGCATTACGAGCCATGCCATTCAATTGCTTGATCAAACTAAACAATTGTTTATTTTCCTGATCCAACTTTTCGATATTGGTCTTGTGTTTCAATATTTCATTTTGTACCAATTCCAATCTGTTCTTTGGAAGTACATCCAACACCACTTCATTCTGTAAACGTTGTATCTCGCTTTGGTAGGATTTGATCAAGGCTTGCGCTTCGGCCTTTTCAATATTATTCAATGCTGTTTTTTTATTCAAGGCATATTTCTCTTTATCGATCCAATCCCATTCATTCGCAAAGGTAGTTTCTGAAAAGCCGCCCAACAAAGAAGCATTCCCCCAGATATTATCTTTATCCAATGCATAAGTAAATAAGGAATCTCCTACTTTAACCGTATCGCCTTCTTCGCGGTGATAATCAAGGATACGGCAATCATCGGTTAAACGGATACTTACATTTTCGAATAATACCTGACCATCCGCCTTAATAAAAAACACCTTATTAATGAGATAATAGCCAAGGAAGATCAATACAAGGATCAAAAAGATGATGTATATAACCCTATCCCAGTTATAATTCACTTTCTTAACCTCGTCATTCATCACCCGTATGACCGAGCTCTTTCTTTTAAAATCGATACTTTTCAAACCTTTTCAGTTTTAAAATTTTACTTATTTCCTCCAACTGCCTGTTCGTCAAATAACACAAATGACTCAAAGTCGTGTAAAGCAAATTGGTTAGTGTTAAGCATTTGTGACAATTCATTTAGTACACCTTCCAATTGTTTTCTATCCTTAAAATCTTTGGAACGAATGGCAACGATCGTTTTTTGAGAACTGATCGCCATTTCTTCTTTTACTTTTCTTGCAATAAAATCAGCCTGCGGATGTTCGTAAGCCATGATATACACTTGTGAACATAGTGGATAGATCTGTTTTAAAATTTCTTCAGGATAAAAAACAGGAATAGAAACCGATAGCTTTACTTTTTTTGCATCGGCATATTGTTTTGCTTTTGTGAGCAATTCTACATATTGATTCAGATATTTTTCTTTGTTTGTTTGCCAATCATCCAACACATGTGGCTCCACATCCAAATGAATAGATGAGATTGCTGCATCATCCAGACCGGAGAAAATGCTGTCAAAATAAACAGATGGATCCTTACTCGTTAATAATTTATTACTTCCGATCAGGAGCTCTACATTGATCGCATTCTTTTTTAGTTTTTCAAACAATGAATTATAAAAGGCTTTATCTTTTTCTCCTTTTTTAATAGAAACGATCGCTGTATTGATCTTATTCATTCGCAGATATTCTTCTACATAAGCTGCATCGTACTTATCGAATGCGGCCGACCAGATATACATGGATTGCTGACGGGCAGAAGATTGTAATTTTGTTTCCGGCAATTGATGTGGTTTGATCACCGATAAAATATCTATTCCCGGATTTTTAGTAATGATATCCAATAACTGCAAATACATTTCCTGTTGCAGATCCACCAATTCAATATCCACGCTCAGCAACTCATCCAACAAATTAAGAGCAGTAACCGGATTAAACTCAAGGTCTTCCAGCTTTTGTTTCACCCGCTCGATGCGGATCAACTCTTCATACTTTTTTCTTTTCTCAATAAAGTTATTGTACTGTTTTAGTTTATAACGGTATTCATAAATGGAATTCAACACATCTCTATCCTTTTGCTGAGCAGCATTTTTTTGTTCATACAACAACAATTGTTTTTCGGCCTCCACCACATTTTTATTGGCATGAATGCTAAGCGGAAGTGGAATGGATAAATTCAACCCGGCCGACATGAATGAACGGTTCGGATTGCTTGCGCTTATCAGATCATAATAGTTATAGCGCAATTGTGTTTTTAAATTGATATCGGTAATGAGTTTGTTTTGTAATTCGATGTTCTCCATTTGCAATTGCAAAATACTGTCGGCTAGTTTGGAATCCGAAGCACCATTTATTTTTTCAAAATCAATATCAAATACAGGCAGCAATTTACCAGCACTCAACTGCTGTGTGTTCTGCAATTTTAATTGTTCATTATAGCTGCGGTAGATCTGATACATGCTACTCACATCCACCTGTTGCTGAATGATCTGCATCAAATCCAATTTAGGCAATTGTTTCATGAGGTATAGCTCATTGGCAACATCTATCTTATCATTGATGATGGCCTGACGTTTATCCAACAGAGCGATCTTTTGCTCATTGAAAGAATAAATGATCTGGTGAGAAATAGCGATATAATCGGCAGCACTGATCTTCACTTGTGGTTTTAAGCCATTGATCGTTTTTTGATTTTCGATCACCTGACGTTTGTAGCGATTACTCAAATAACCATCACCCAACACATTCCAGTCGAGCCCCGCTTGAAATCTGCGGTTGTAGATCAGATCATCATCGGCACCAAAACCCGGTGCAAAATTTTCCTGATAATTACCGGTAGCAGCCAAACCTACATCACGTTTCAATTGCTGGATATGTGCATCGTACACATTCGCCTGTGGATCAGTTAAAGAAGATGTATTTTCTGTTTTAAGCGTATAAAAGGAAGGCACAACGGCTATCGACTCATAATTTTTATTGGGAGCAGAAATAGAATTGTATTTATTCCAAAAGCCTGATAAAGTATTGATACGGTCTGTTACAAGCGAATCTTTATATACTTGAGCTGACAAGAATGAATAGCAAAAACATACCAAAACAAGCAGTACATATTTCACCTTATTTTTCATTTTTTAACGTCCTTTTTTTAGGGGACACGAAAATAGTAAAATTTAGTCAGCCCACAAAGACTAAACAGCGAATAAAATCAAGGATTTATCGAAAGTGTGTTAACTATAACTCCTTCTCGATCAGGTAGTTATTTCTTTCAGAGGAATTACGGGAGATCAATTCACCCAAAAAGCCGGCTAAAAAGAGCTGTGTTCCGATGATCATGGCCACACAAGCAAGATAAAACAGCGGCTGATCGGTAACATTCCGGGTAGGAATATGATTATATGATTTATAGAGTTTTTCAGTGATCAGAATAAAAGAAACAATACCTCCTAAGAAGAAAGAAATTGTGCCCCATAAACCGAAAAAGTGCATCGGTCGTTTTCCGAATTTCGAAACAAAGGAGATCGACATCAGATCAAGGAACCCATTGATAAAGCGTTCCAGACCGAATTTTGTTTTTCCGTATTTACGTTCGCGGTGTTGTACCACTTTTTCTTCGATCTTTGAAAAGCCTGCCCATTTAGCAATTACAGGAATATAACGATGCATTTCGCCATACACCTCTATACTTTTTACCACATCACTTTTATAGGCTTTTAACCCGCAGTTAAAATCGTGCAGATTATTGATACCACTCATTTTGCGGGTTGCCCAGTTGAATAATTTAGTAGGAATGGTTTTGCTTAATGGATCGTAGCGTTTTTGTTTCCAACCGCTTACCAGATCGAATCCATCCACAGTGATCATTTTATACAGATCAGGGATCTCATCGGGTGAATCCTGCAGATCGGCATCCATGGTGATCACCACATCGCCTTTAGTTGCTGCAAAACCCACATTTAAAGCAGCTGATTTTCCATAGTTTCTTCTAAACTTGATCCCTCTCACATTCGCATTTTTAGCAGAAAGTGCCTCGATCACGCTCCAGGACTTATCCTTACTTCCATCATCGATAAAAAGGATCTCGTACGAAAAATTATTTTCGTTCATCACTTTTACGATCCAGTCGTGCAATTCCGGAAGCGATTCGTCTTCGTTTAATAAAGGTATAACTATAGAAATGTTCATTGCAGCGCAAATATAGACAGTTTTCGGGAAATATCAGACAGGCTGAAAAGGAATTCAGCGGATTAATAAAATTTAACAAAATAAGCCCATGAATAAAAGATATTCCTTGGCAATCAAAAAAAATTTCTATTTTTGCGCGGGGTAAGTCTTATACGACCAGCTCCCTTTACTCCTCCAGGTGCGGAAGCAAGCAAAGGTACAAGGTTGTAGCGGTGCGATATAAGTAGCTTACCCCTTCTTTTTTCTACTAGATCTAAGACAACAGATCTAAGACTGGTTAGTCACAAAAAAATACTCTCTTACTTTCAGACCTCACCATCGGTCCCTCTCCTTAAAAATGAGAGGAAAGAATGAATCTTGCCCTTGCAGGTGTTATCACCTGCAAGATTTGAGACGATCAATTTATTGGTGATAACACCAACAAAGGCAAATGGCAAATCCCTAATCCTTGATACTTACTATTCAGACCTCACCCTCGGTCCCTCTCCTTGAAAAGGAGAGGGAAGAATAAATAACACCAACAAAGGCTTAACACCACTACTACTTGATACTTGATACTTGCTACCTGATACTTACTACTTGCTCCGTAACTTATCAACACTTTTCCACATTGCTTTTAGACTCCTCCCGAAAGATTAAATTTGCAGCATAATAAATCATTCAACCTAAAAACATAATCATATACCATGAAATTTTTTATTGACACAGCCAACTTAGAGCAAATTAAAGAAGCACAAGACCTTGGCGTTTTGGATGGCGTTACTACTAACCCATCATTAATGGCCAAAGAAGGCATCAAAGGACAAGAGAACATTTTGAAACACTATGTGGACATTTGTAACATTGTTACCGGTGATGTAAGTGCTGAAGTTATTTCAACCGACTTTGAAGGAATGGTAAAAGAAGGAGAAGCATTGGCAAAACTGCACAAACAAATTGTGGTGAAAATTCCAATGATCAAAGACGGAGTAAAAGCGATCAAATATTTTTCAAGCAAAGGTATCCGTACGAACTGTACCTTGGTTTTCTCTGCCGGACAAGCTTTATTAGCAGCTAAAGCAGGCGCTACTTACGTTTCTCCATTCATTGGACGTTTAGATGATGTATCAACTGATGGACTTCGTTTGATCGAAGATATCCGTTTGATCTATGATAACTATGCCTATGAAACTGAAATTTTAGCGGCATCTGTCCGTCACCCGATGCACATCATCAACTGTGCTCAAATTGGTGCCGATGTAGTTACTTGTCCGCTTAACGCGATCACTGCATTATTAAAACATCCTTTAACAGATAGTGGATTGGCGCAGTTCTTAGCTGACGCGAAAAAATAACACCTCACCCCTTCCCCTCTCCCAAGGAGAGGGGTTATTTCCAAACAAGCATTTGAAACAACAAAACAATGCTTTTACGCATCAACCCCAACAAGCCCAACTTTGAAGAGATCGAACAGGTAGTGAATTGCCTGCGCGATGGCGGTGTGGTGATCTACCCTACCGATACGGTTTATGGAATTGGTTGTGATATTCACAAACAACGTGCAGTAGAACGTGTATGCAAGATCAAAGGCATCAATCCTGAAAAAGCAAATTTTTCATTTATCTGCCACGACCTAAGTCACCTTTCGGATTTTACCAAACCGATCAGTACCGGCACCTACAAAGTAATGAAGAAAGCCTTACCGGGGCCATTCACATTTATCTTAGAAGCCAACAACAGTGTTCCTAAACTATTTAAGAGCACAAAAAAAACGGTTGGTATCCGCATCCCTGATAACTTGATCTGCAGAGAAATTGTAAAGCATCTGGGCAATCCCATCATGAGTACATCGGTGCATGATGATGATGAGATCATTGAATACACCACCGATCCTGAGATGATACACGAACGTTACAAAGACATTGTTGACATTGTTATAGCAGGTGGATATGGAAATACCGAAGCATCCACAGTGGTTGATTGCAGCGATGGTGATTTTGAGATCATCCGTCAGGGAATGGGCATTTTAGAAGAATATTTATAACATGGAATTCATAAAAGTAATATTACACAACGGAAAAGATCATAGTGTAAAACGTTTTCATCCCTGGGTATTTTCCGGTGCGATCAAAAAAATAACACTTCCTCCCGATCATCCCAAAGATGACCTGAGCGAAGGAGAAGTGGTGGAAGTGTACACCGCTCAGAATGAGTTTTTGGGGATGGGACATTATCAGATCGGCTCCATTGCTGTGCGTATGTTCTCCTTTGCCGAAGTAGAACCTAGTTATGAATTCTGGAAAAGTAAGATTCAACGTGCTTACAATTTCCGTACACTACTAAACCTTACCAATAATCCTGCAACCAATTGCTACCGCTTATGTTTTGGCGAAGGTGATGGTTTACCGGGATTCATTATTGATTATTACAATGGCACTGCCGTATTTCAATCACACTCCATCGGCATGCATTTGATCAAGCATGAATTTGTAAAAGCATTGCAAGATGTGATGGGAGAAAAACTTGTAGCAGTGTACGACAAAAGTGAAGACACCATGCCGAAACAGGCGGCTATCAAAGCACCGAATGGCTATCTCTGGAAAAAAGAAAATGCAGTGATCAATACCATTGCACTGGAGAACAACAATAAATTTGAAGTAGATTGGGAAGGCGGACAAAAAACAGGATTCTTTTTGGATCAACGTGAGAACAGAGCATTGTTAGGTTCTTATTCAAAAGACAAAACGGTGTTGAACACCTTTTGTTATACAGGCGGATTCTCCGTTTATGCTGCTAATGCAGGTGCCAAAGAGGTACATTCGATCGACATCTCCAAAAAAGCAATTGAACTAACGGATAGAAACATTGTATTGAACAACATCAAAAATCATGAATCGCATGCGGTTGATACATTTGATTTTTTAAAGAACAGAGAAAATATTTACGACATCATTGTACTCGATCCACCTGCATTTGCAAAGCATCAAAATGTAAAACACAATGCAGTAATGGGTTACAAACGACTGAACTATGAAGCCATGAAACAAATAAAACCGGGCGGATTGTTATTTACCTTCTCCTGCTCACAAGTGGTGGATAAATACACCTTCAATAGCACGGTGATGGCTGCTGCTATTGAAGCCGGAAGAACAGTAAGAGTATTGCATCATTTATCGCAACCGGCCGATCATTGCGTGAACATTTTCCATCCCGAAGGTGAATACCTGAAAGGATTGGTGGTGCATATTGAATGAGGATTGAGGATTGAGGAATTGAGGATTTGGAGAATTTGGAGAATTGGAGAATTGGAGAATTGGTGAGTTGTTGATTTAAGAAAAGGAACGCAGATTTTCATGATTGAATGGATAATACGGATTTAGGATTTGTGCAGTTAGGATCATGGATTGATGAACAGTAAATGTGCGCTGTCATTTCGAGTGTGGAGCGTAGCGGAACGTATCGAGAAAGTGTGAAGGATAAAGAGTTGGAGAATTATTGAGTTGGAGAGTTGGAGAATTAGAGAATTAGAGAGTTGGTGAGTTGGTGAGTTGGAGAATTGGAGAATTGGAGGACCATAGCTCAATCAATCAATAACCCAACAAATCAATAAATCAACAATTACCCAATCACCTAATTACACACATACCCCCATCACCTCATTACTTCATCACCTCATAACTATTAAAAAAATGGATTACAAAAAACAGCTTTTGGTAGATCATTCGAGGCACAATGCCGACCTGATCACTGCTGCTGTGGGGAATAGTAAAACGGAATTCAAAAAAATAATTGACATTATTTACAATGAAAAAGCACCATTACCACAACGTGCTTCCTGGATACTGGCAACTATTTCCGAAAAACATCCTGCGTTAATAAAGCCATACATACCTAAATTGATCGATACTGTTCAATCTTTCAAAATAGATGGCATCAAACGCAACACTCTAAACGCTTTATCTTTTCAGCATATTCCGGAAGAACATCAAGGCAAACTCATTGACATCTGTTTTCAATTTATGTTATCAGCTGATGAAACAGTAGCCGTAAAAGTGCATGCTATGCAAATTATTGCTAACCATTGCAAATTATATCCCGAACTCATCACCGAGCTAAAAGCCGCTATTGAGGATCAATTACCTAAAACTACAGCTGCATTTCATGCCCGCGCACGACATGTGTTGAAGGGGATGTGAGAAAAGAGATATAAAACAATAGATTTAAGACACAAGATGTCAGAAAATTCAATGAATAAACATTATTCCTGCCCTTTTATTTTAAATCCTATCTTTTTGCGAGGTACAGATTTCTCTTTTTTATCAATTAGTTCATCAAAGTATTGAAATACAACTTCGATGTTCTTCGTATTGTTTTCCGTTTTCTTTCGAATTTCTTCAATTACCAATCGAAGCTCCGTGTTATCTACAAGCATTTTACGCATTTGAACAAAAACATCAATTATTTTAATACTAACATGTATTGCATATTCACTTTTTAGAACATTTGAGAGCATTAAAATACCATGCTCAGTAAAAACATTGGGCAAATATTTTGAATGAGCCCCCCTTTTTAAGGTCGCATTTTGCGACCTTATAGCATCATGCTCAATATTCGTAAGCTCAAACATAAAATGAGGAGGGAAACGATTTTTATTCCTCCTTACTTGTTCATTTAATCTCTTTGTTTCAACTCCATAAAGTTCAGCAAGATCTCTATCCAACATCACTTTATGACCTCTTATAAAATAAATTTTGTTCATTATTACCTCATCAGGTAATGCTAAATCGCTTTGTTTCTTTACCATAAACTAAGAATAGGCTGAAAATTATCGAATTTCGAAAATTAGGACAAACACAATTTCTCTAAAATTTAAAAGTCGGAAGGCTCTATGTTGGAGAATTGTTGAGTTGGAGAATTGGAGAGTTGGAGAATTGTAAATCAATAAATCATCAATTTCCTTTCATCAATCCGAATTTCCTTTGTCACTGTTTACTTTTCTTTTTGTCTACTTATTTCTCAAGCGTTCTCCCCTCGTCATGCTCGGGGCAGGCTCCAACTCGGACATGCGTAGGTATTCCTTCATTTTCAATTTCCTAAATCCTAATTTCTCTAATCCTAAGTTATCCATTATCCTCTTTTTATCTTTTGAATCATGAATATCTGCGTTCTATTCTAATCCTGAAATCCTCAATCCTCAAATCCTCAATCACTAACTCTATTCCCTATTCGTAATTCGTATTTTTCGTAATAATTCGTATTTCGTAGATTTTAAAAATCTCCTGTTTAAAACTAAAAACATTTTCAACTTATTCTCTTCCATTCCATTCGTACAAAAAAGGAAAAAACCTTTTAAGTATGAAAAACAAATACGACTCATCGGTAGTGTTTCTCTACGCTACAGGCAATGAAAATTTGTTGCCACTCGATTTCAGGCGAACCATTCCCTACTCCACCATCAGCACCTGGCGAAAAACCAACCTTGGAAATTATTTGGGACATGAATTCCGGTATCATTTCAATGAAGCATTTAAAACTCAACAATGGCAACAGGAAGCCGCCCGCTACCGGCAAACACTATTGGCATTATCACGCTGCTGGATAGCCTTGCGCTCCAACATTACTCCCATTATGCTCAAAGGACGCAAGGACATGAACCTTCGCAAACGGGTTTTACAATCCATACAACATTTGAGTATGCACATGAAAACGGAACAGGTGCTAAAACTTTTTGGCATTAACAAAGCCATGTACGACCAATGGATACTCGAATCGAAATTTACCTGTTTCGATTCCTATACTTCCCTCTGTGTAAAACGGCATCCGCACCAATTACAATTAAAGGAAATAGAAAAGATCATAAAAGCTTTGCGAAACCCTCAATTTGAACATTGGCCGGTAGTAGCTATTCAATCACATTACCTCCGCAAAAAGAGAATGGTTGCCAGTCTCGATTCCTGGTATAAATACGCAAACCTATCCGGGCATAAACGCAAACTGGTGAAGAAATCATTAAAACGTGTGGGTTTACAAGCCGACTTCCCCAACCAGTACTGGCATCTTGATACTACTTATTATCCCATGGCCAATGGCTCCTTTGCCTATATCACTGTAATGATGGATAATTATTCAAAAATGATACTGGGTTATTATGTGGGGAGCTCCTTGCGTTTATCAAACGTAAGAAAAACCATTTCACGTTCCATCAAAACAATTAAGCAACATCCGGTAAAAACAAAAAGTTATTTGGTGGCAGATGGCGGGCGCGAAAATCATAACAAAGAAGTGGATGAGTATTTAAAAGTTTTAAGAGATCATAAAATTGTAAAGATCCGTTCGCTGAAAGACATCAAATACTCCAACTCCCCCATTGAAGCCGTTCACCGTACAGTAAAAGGAAGGTATCTCAAGAACAGACGATTTTACAGCATTCGTGAACTGGATAAGTTTTTAAAATGGGTAGTAAATGATTATAACATGCTCCGACCGCATTATAAACACCGCCCTAAAACACCTTATGAAGTGTATTTTGGAAAACCATTGGGCTTTAATGTAAAGAACAGATTAAAAAAAGCACATGCCAATAGAGTGTTCAATAATAAATGTGCAAACTGTATTCAATGCAGTGGAATCTGTTCAAAAGAAAAAACAAAATAAATTTTGAACCATGCCCAAATTTTATATCTTCGAACTACCGAAGGTTTTCTCTCCGAAAAAGCGGAAAACCAGCAAGGGATTTGAACCTAAAACAGGGGTCCTGGGTTCGAATCCCAGCGGGATCACTTCTTATAAATGGTGCAAGCAATGCATATAATTTAGCTGGCGAAGGAGTTACAAAACATGAATACCAACATGCCGCAATTTTTTGTATTATTAGCTTCGTTCCGGCAGGAGAAGCTGCAGGTGTGACTAAAGTTGCTGATGATGCATTAGAAAATGCTGCTAAGGGTGTAGAAGAAGTAATAGAGCAAGCAACCGTGCACGGAAACTCTTTAAAAAGCATGAAACCTACGTGGGGTTATAAACTATATTCTAACGATGGTACGTTGGCTAAACTCACTTAAATAATAATTATTAATCAATTTCATCTTTCATTTGGTCTTTCCTGTTCTCCGCTTTTTCGGAGAGCAAAACTTCGAACTACCGAAGTTTTTTAGGGACAATAAAAAAGCAGGCTCTTCACCTGCTCTTTCTTATTTCTTTTTTCTGCATTTTAATAAGGATTGGCTCACCCCTATTTGATCTATTTGCTCCACCACTTCAAAGCCTGCTGCTCTTACACATGTTAAAAACACTTCCGAATGGTACATTTGGCTGTTTCCATTGGCTATGGTTGTAAAGTATAAGGATGTTTGTTGCAATGAGAATGCTGCTGCCTCAAAACGCTGACGGTCCCAGAATGGTTCCAGAATAAATACATATCCATCATCATTAATAGCTTCATAACAACGGTTCAAGATACTTACGATCTCTTTCTCCGAAAAACAATCCAAAAACTGACTCATCCAAATGGCATCATATCCTTTTGGTAATTTATTGTTCTCGTCTAAGATATTGGTCTCATAAAACGAGATACGGTCGGCTAAGCCTTGTTTTTCAATATTGGCTTTCGCCATGTTTACCTGTCCCGGTAAATCCACAATGGTTACATGCACATCTTTATCGAACTTAGCACATGCCATTGACCATTTTCCGGTGTTTCCTCCAATGTCCAACAATTTTTTCGGTTTGTTTTTAAACACCAATGGCAATACCAATGGAAAAGCATCATCGGAATAATAATGGTCGAAACCAAACCATGAACGCTGAACAAAATCAGGCAATTGTGAAAGTGCTTCGTACACTGTTTTCCAGTTACCGAACACTTTTAAACCTTCCGGCTTTTCATTCTTAATAGAATCTTCCAGGTTGTACAATCCTTTATAACATACATCCTGTACAAAATCCATGTTTACACGGGTCATGTTATCATTCAGAATGAATAATCCTGTTTTGGTGATGGTATATTTACCATCGTTGAACAATACCAGTCCAATCCCTAAACCGGACTCCAGCAACACACGCACACCATAATGTGGCAGTTTTACTTTTTCAACTACCTGTTCCAGCGTAAGTCCTGCTTTTTTACTGTCTTGTATCGCTTTTAATATTCCTGAGTCGCGCAACACACGTGAGGCCTGAAAAACCATAGGTGCATGTGCTATCCATTGTGCATATTCAATTGCTTCTAAAGCTGTTCTTTTTTCCTTCTTAAAAAATTCCATACAGGGCTTTATTTTATGTTTTCCCAAAGATAGTACATGATTTGAAATTGGGAAAGTTTTTTTTAGAATCTACGAATTACGAATTTTTACGAAAAATACGAATTACGAATAGGGAATGTGGATTGGGGATTTAATGATTGGGGATTGATGAGTGGTGATTGGTGAGGAATGGATCTTGTTGTCGCAAAATGCGACTTCAAGTTGGGATGCTAGAAAGAAATTCAGGATTGAGATAAAAAGTAACCACAAAGAATGCAAAGTTTTGCGCAGAGAACACGAAGTATATGAGGATTGGCGATTGAGGATTGAAGATTGAAGATAAAAATGGAACGCAGATCTTTATGATTGAATGGATGAAAAAGGGTGATTGGTGAAGGGGGATTGATTATTAATGATTTTTTATTAAATTTATGATCATGAAAAACATCATTCTTTTGATCTTTATTTTTAGTGTATGTTTATTACACGCACAAAATACAAAGCCTCTTTACCCCTTGATGACACTGGAAGGTTCTTATCAGGGCAAGAACGTGTATATCCAAAATCCGTTTAGCGATGAGAACAAAGGCTTTTGTACCCACTCAGTAAAAGTGAATGATAAAGTTTATGCTTTTAAGAATGAGTCGGCTTTTATCATTCAACTGGACAGTATGAATTTTAAAATGGGCGAAAAAATAAAGATAGAGATCGAACACTCCAATGATTGCAAACCAAAGGTAATTTATAATAGCAGCAGTCCTAAGCGCAATGCCGATATTGACCTAAAAATAGATAGTACGGGAGTTTTGAAATGGGAAGTGAAATAATTGTTGAGTTATTGAGTTATTGAGTTGTTGAGTTGTTGAATTGTTGATTGTTGATTGTTGATTGATTGAGTTGTTGATTGATTGGTTGAATTGTAGAATTATAGAATTGATGATTGATTGACGATTTGAGATGTCAGTTCGAGTGTGTAGCGCAGCGGAACGTATCGAGAACGCCTGAGAAATAAGTAGACAAAAAAAGAGAAGTAAACAATAAACAAATGCAATTAGGATTAATGAAGGGAAATTGATGATTTATTGATTTTTGGAGTTATGATCCTACAACTCTCAAACTCTCAAACTTTCCAATTCTACAACTCTCCATATCCTGAATTCTCCAATTCTACAACTCCCGAATTCTCCAAATCTCTAACTCTACAATTCTCCAATTCTCTGAAATCCAACTATTTTATCTGAAACAGATCTGTAACTCCAATACTGCGTTCTACATTAAATCCTTCGGCAAATTCGAAGCCTGCATCACGGCCAAACACGGCATTTTTTCCTTTTACTACATCAAAGAAATTTTTCACCGAAATAGGTGATTCCGGCTCTTTGGAATTCGGATCATAGAATTGTGATTTGAAGGCTTTGATAGCTTCCATTTTCTTTTCCATGAAGGGAGTGATATCCACCACAAAATCGGGTTTCAACTGATGATCCTGAATATAGTGATACACGGCTTTGGGTCGCCATGCCGTTTGAGCAACACCATCCAACATCGTTTCTACTTTTCTTAATCCACTGTAAAAACAAGCTTCCGACACCAATTGTGCTGCTCTGCCATGATCGGGATGACGATCGGAAACGGCATTACACAATACGATCTCGGGTTGATATTGACGGATCTTTTTAATGATCTCTAATTGATGTGCTTGATCGTTCTTAAAAAAGCCATCGGCCATTTTTAAATTATCACGTACACTCACGCCTAATATTTTAGCTGCATCCTGCGCTTCGATCAAACGCAACTCTCCACTTCCACGCGTACCCAACTCACCACAGGTAAGATCGAGTATGCCTACTTTTTTACCTAAAGCAATATGTTTTAATACTGTTCCGGAGCAGGACAATTCTACATCATCGGGATGAACACCCACGGCTAAAATATCTAATTTCATGATTGAAAAATTTAGAACACGAAGATACGAAAAGTACTAGATAATGCCCGAAATAAGCAAGATCGCAAATATGAAGAGCATTACCGCCACAAATACCTGCAAGGCTTTAACGGTGATCTTTTTCATCAGCTTATTACCAATGTAGGCTCCCAGAAATGCTGACAGGGTAGCCGCACCTACCAATGTATAATCCAATACGGTATGTGATACGATCACTTGTTTAGAATATACTGCCAATCGCGATACATCGATCATGCAGGCAATGATCACTCCGGTAGCGATATAACTCTCTTTGGATAAACCGGCACGGATAAGAAATGCGCTGCGTAAAGCGCCCTGATTGCCCGACAAGCCACCAAAAAATCCGCTCAACAAACCACCCAGTGAAAGGTATTTTTTATCGAATTCCATATTGGCTAAATAAGGAATAAGGTCAAACAAAGCGAAGAACATCAATAACAAACCAATGATAAGCTTCACAGGCATCACGGTTAACTCGCGACCAAACATTTCGTAATTGAACAAAGGATCGAGACCGGAAATGGAATTCAATACAAAGGCGCCAATAAAAGCAGCAATGATAGAAGGTACTCCGAAGCGGATCACAATGTTTTTATCGGCATGTTTACCTACTAAAAACACTTTAAATAAGTTATTTAAGAAATGGACAATAGCAGTTAATGCAATGGCAATATCAATAGGAAAGAATATTCCGAACACAGGAACAAGAAGGGTTCCCAGACCAAAGCCTGAAAAAAGGGTTAGTCCGGAACCAATTAAAGCGACTGCACAAATAACTATGTATTCCACGGAATTATTTTTTTACCCACTCTTCTATTTTTCCACCCATTGGCTTTTCATTAGGAGCCGCCATATCTACGAGGTTACCATTCTCATCGATCATGTATTTTTGGAAATTCCATTTTACGGATGAATCCATTTTACCATTTTTTGCCTTTTCAGTAAGCCAATGATAAACGGCATGCATATCATCACCTTTTACAGAGATCTTTTCCATCATTTGAAAAGAAACACCATAGTTCTTTTTACAGAACTCTTCGATCTCCTTGTTCGTTCCCGGCTCCTGTTTCATGAAATTATTGGCAGGAAATCCGATGATCACAAAATTTTTATCCTTGTAGGTTTCATATAATTTCTCCAACTCTTCGTACTGAGGTGTGTAACCACATTTAGAAGCTGTATTCACGATCAGGATCTTTTTCCCTTTTAATTCTGAAAATTTAAGTTCTTTACCATCAATGGTTGTTGCTTTAAGGTCGTAAAACGATTCTTGTGCTTGAACAGAGATAACTGCTAAAAGAATAAGGAATGTTGAAATGATTTTTTTCATGGTGTTTATTTTTTACAAAGTTAAGGTTTTAATTAAAAGTATTAAGTATAAAGAATTAAGTATAAGAATTTGTGTGTGTTGCTGTAATCACAAACAATTGAATAACACCATATATTAAATCGAATTAGCTGAATATAAATTGGCACATGTTTTCAGCTTGCTTTTTCCTTGATGAAAAAGCAACAAAAAATCAAGAAAACATGATCGCTCCCCGCCTCTCCCCTTTTTCTTGTAAATCTACGAATGCGGCTAAAGCTCATTCTTTGATTTTCTAAGAAAAAGGCGTTCACCTCATGTCGGCATCGCATGTTTTCATGTCTTACGCACTACTTCGATAATTTTCATTTTGAACACCTATATCTCTTCATTTTCGAGTCTTATGAGTGACATCTAATTTTAATCACTACCTAATACAACATGTGACCCGATAAAATGTTTACGTGAAGGCTTTATTGCCTTTGTTGGTATTAAAGCATTCCTCCCTCTCCTTTTTAAGGAGAGGGATCGAGGGTGAGGTCGAATTTGCCTTTATTGGTGTTACACGAATAGATTTACCATTTCAAATTCTTGCAGGTGATAACACCTGCAAGAGCTTTAATCTGGGTAAAAAACTCAAAACTTTATTGCCTCTGCTGGCATTAAAGCATTCCTCCCTCTCCTTTTTAAGGAGAGGGACCGAGGGTGAGGTCGAATGTTTGTGTTATCACCAACAAATGAATGCCACGAATGCTATTCATAAAAAAGGGCGCATTGTACAATGCGCCCTTTTGACCTGAATAAATAACAATTATTTAATGATCGACACCTTACGAACAAAATTATAGTTGGCCGATTTCACATTCAATGTGTATAATCCCATTGCCAATTCATTGGTAGAAATTTTAAGGGTGTGATTACCGATATTGTTTCCATTTGAAGAAGAAGTATAAACCAATTGTCCTAATTGATCATACATCTCAATAGTGATCGCTTCATTTTTGATAAGCTCATAACTAACCGTTACAAAATTAGTAGCAGGATTTGGAAATACATTCACTGCTGCCACTACATCATTTTCAGCCACACCAACTGTTGCTTCTTCGTATAAGTAGAAATCATCAATTGCTGCTTCCACTAAACTACCACCATTTAAGTTGGCACCTGTGATCACACTGTCCTCAGCCACAAAACGTACTTGAACAGTAGATGAAAGAGTAACATAATCTTTTACACGGAAAGCATATCGTCTCCAGCTTTTATCAGAAACATTTGTTCTTTCTACTTTCACCCAATTGGTACCATCGTTAGAAATTTGCACTTCCCAATAATCGTTAGCAGGGTTAGCACCTGTTGGAGGATTATTGATATACCAGCGGTAATAAGTGAATATCGGATTAGTGTATGTACTCAAATTATATACAGGAGATCCTAAAGTTGTTTCGCCACCATCTACGTCATTCGTTCCTAAACCACTTGTTTCAGAAGGTGCATTCCCTGTAACAGCACAAAACTGTCCACCAACAGTATGTTGAAAATCGGGCTGAACCATGGTTGAAGGATCGCCTGCAGTTGCAAATGAACCGATAGGCACATCCGCTACCCAAACACCGGAAGTAGCATCATCAGAAGGAATTCCCAAAGTCCAGTTTCCAATGTTATCATCAAAATCTTCCTGACTCATTAAATTGACACCACATAAAATGAAATGCGGGATATTTGGATTTGCTAAGTTGGCAGCCATTGGTTGAACAGCACTTAAATTTCCGTTTGTACCTTCCAATCCGATATAATAACCAATAACAGTTCCTTGCGGCTGAGCAGGAATAGTTCCTGAATAAGCCGAACCGGAAGTATTGCTCATAGCAACACCTGTCCATGCACCTGTGCGGTTGATCTTATAAAATGCTTTTGCTGCTGCCATAGCCCAAGGGTATGTAACGGTGATGTTTGCATTGATGGCAATTCCTTGATTCGCTAAAGAAGATTCTACAGGAGTGTGCGTTACCACTGCATTCGACAATAAAGTGATCCCATGCTCTTCAAAAGCATCTACAATGGCATTATCATTCGGAGTACCATTGGTAATATCATTGTCACCACCATTGGTAGGTACATCATCACCTGTTAATGCTTCAATCAAAATATCTACATATACTTGTCCTTCGGTTCCATCGGGTCCGGTTACCAAAGCAAAGAATGTTTCTTTATACAGATCCATCATTTGCTGAAGATTCCCAAAGTTTACACCTGTATCCCACCATGCACCGGCAATGATCTCTCCATCGGCATGTACTTCGCCTACCAGATCTTGAGGATATACCTTTTTATCAATATCATAACGTCTAACAAAAACAGTTGGATCTACATCATCCATTCCAATTCCTAAAACAGGATTTGCAGTAACACCCAATGCCCAAATATCAGCATAACCTTCACCCATAGCACCATTATCGAATGAACCACCTTGATCCTGATAAAATTTATCATTGATGCCATGACCGTATTCATGATATACCACATCGCCCACTTGAGCTAATGAATTACAACCACCACCAGCTGCATAAAAATTAATAGATACTCCATTATAGAAAGCATTACATGTTCCGCTAACATCCACATTGGTGATCAAAGGATTATCCATATCGGTGAATGCCGGGAATTTTGTTTTCATATAATCATGAATAATATTCACATGATAGTAAGCCGACAATTCACGAATATTAGCATTGGCATCGAATGTCAATGTGTTTGTACCCGGATTTAAAGTAGCCGTATAAGATGGTGTTGCACTGTTGGAAACAACTTTCGACCATAATCCTTCTAATGTGAAGGTTGCTGTGGTGCTGGCGGTATTTGTTAAACCAACATAACCACTTGCATCGGTATTGTAAGTAGTTGCACTTTCTACCATTTTCAAATTGCGCAATGGTTGAACGGTACTTGGATCATACGGATGAGTTGGATAAACTGTCCCTGTGATCGTTACATCCGTAGCAGCAGGAGGAGTTGGAGTTGGTGTAAAGTGTAATACTTTATTAGTACGAGAAACTACTGTCCCTGTTTCTGCATCCACCAATGTTTTGTATTTAGCAGGCACATTGGTATTATCAACAGTTTCAACTGTTACTTCATACACCAGTTTGTATTTGTTTTGTTTGAACTCAGGAACCGGTAAAATGAATAATTGATTGTTTATGGTAGTATTAACGATCGTTTCATTCAAACCCGCTTGTGCAGCTTGAATAGCAGCAGCACCAGAGATAGTCGGACTTGTTGTAATGTTGATATCATTAAATACATCACAACCAAAAGTGATCACTTGTCCGGCCGGTGTCATTTTTACAAACAGATCAGACGTTAACACTTTTAATCCTTGATATTTTTGGTAATAATGTACATACTGAAAATTCTCAGAGGTAGAAGTATTCACATATTGCAGATCAGCCACAGGAATATTAAAACCATTTAACTTAGAAGTAATAAAATTCATGGCTTTTGTTTCGGCATTCATACCAAAAACAGTGATCGGTTTTCCGAAAGCACGGTGCGGCTTAGCATTCTCTTCATTAAAGATCACATACCAGGTTCCATTGGCATTCGTAAAATTTTTCCAGTTATCACGATTACGCAATTCGAGCTGATAGGCAACATCGGGCAATCGCTTGGTATTGGTAATGTATCGAACATCATTTTTGTTGGCATTGGAAATAACGCCTCCTTCTGATGCGATCATTGTGGCTGTCACAAAAAACGACAGCGCAAGTGAACTTATTTTTTTTAGTAGCATTTGGGTTTAGATTAGAGATTATATTATAAAGAAAGTAAAAAAAAGCGGAAAAGTCAAGACAAAAAAGCAAAAAGCGTTAATCCATAGATCAATATTATCGAATCAAAACAACATGGCCAGTTAAATAGATAAATCGATCATTCTTTCGGAAACTTAATTTATAGACATAAACACTTTGTGCTACATCCCTTTGCTGATATTTGCCGTCCCAATGATCCTGTAAATTTGTGGATGTAAAAATAAGTTCACCCCATCTATTAAAAATTGAAATCTCGAAATCATGTACATCTATACCTACTGCTCCAAATAGATCATTCACTCCATCACCATTCGGAGTAAATGCATTGGGGATATAGAAAGCTTCGTCAGTTTGAAACACACCACAACTATCATTAAATAACATTACTGTATCAAACAATGAGCAGGATGCGCTTACTTGCTCCACCCAATATTCTCCAGGCGAACTTACCGTAATACTCGAAGAAACGTCACCGGTACTCCATAAATATGAAGTTGCACCCGGAGTAGCATTTAATTGTGCTACTTGACCCACACATATTGGTTGATCAACTCCTAAATTCAATGGCAACATTGGATAAACTTCAACCTTATCAATATACATATAAGCAAAGTTTGTGGCAGTATTTTGAAACCCTCCTAGTGTCATGAATCTCTCCCCACCTGTAGCTGTATATGTTCCCGTAATTTTGGTCCATATGGTTGGATCAAAAGGCACAGCACCTTGTACATGAGCCGACATACCAACGGTATAAGGATTTACAGTAATTTCCGAAACTGAAAATCGCGCTCCCAATGAAGAAGTGCTAGTTGATTGATCACATACAGAAGCATAAAATGAAACACAATAGCTTGTACCTGCTACCATAACTTGATTCAATTGAACTTGAACATATTCCGAATTGATTTGCTGACAATCAACACCGATATATTTAGTTCCATCATATGCAGGAATGGATGATACTGGAAAAAAAACTGCGGTATTATAACATAGGTCTGCCGTATTTAATGCAGGATTAATAGGTGAAGAATAATCTTTCCAGCCATCTAAACATTCCAAATTTGGCATATTGAAAAAGCAATTCATTGTATCTTCGAAACTAGAGTTAGGAACAAGATTTTGCCCTTTTAGATCTGAAAAAAGTAAAAATAAAGAGAGAATAATTATTTTACTCTTTTGAATTAATAAAAATGAGAGATCCCGTGAGAATTTAAAATACGTTTTCATAGCCTATCTTTTAATACATCAAAACTAAACGATGCAAAAAAAGAAAGAAATAGACAAAAAACGGAAACTATGGTACAAATTACGGATAGTACAATAAATCGATCTTATTTTTTAAAGCAAAAAGCTAATAAGTCGTTATGGAGTCAATAATTTAATGCTTATACTTTTCACGAATTTCATTCCGAAATGCTTCTGGTGACAATCCGGTTTTGGCTTTAAAAAAACGGCTAAAATAAGAAGGGTCATTAAAGTTCAACTCGAATGCCAACTCTTTTGCACTTATAGATGAATGTAACAACCTACGTTTGGCTTCCAAGATCAACCGTTCATGAATAATATCTCCAGCTGTTTTCCCAGTGACTTTTTTAATTATTTCACTCAGGTGATTTGGCGTAACATTTAACAGATCAGCATATGTATTTACCTTATGGTATTTTACAAAATTCTCTTCCACTAGACCATTAAACCTTTGCAACAACTCCTGTGAAGTATTGTCAGCACTTTTATATGCTGCTGTTTCTGTGATCACGGTTTTCGTTTGCATCAACAAAATTGAAATATAAGAACCTAAAATATTCTCTTTATACACATTTTGTTTGGCATACTCTTGCATCATCATCAAGATAACATTCTCTATCAATGAATACATTACTTTATCCAGGCTTAATACAGGAGCTGCATTTTTATTAAACACCGGAAAATCATTAAAAATGAATTTATTGGCACTATTCAATATCACAATTTCTTTTGTAAATAAAATCACGTATCCATCTGTTTCTTCAGTTGAATTAAATGCATGCACTTGCCCTTCCGAAACAAAATGCAAACTATTATCTTCGATGGGATAATAATTAAAATCTATCATGTGTTCCCCTCCCCCTTTTTTAAACAAAAAGATCTGATAGCAATTATGTCGATGTGCATTATCGGCCCCATATCCTCCAGCAAAATTTAAACGTGCCACTTTGCAGGGCATAAGGTTAGGTTGAATAAGCTCGTGTGAAGGGATCTTTTTATCCATAATTACAGTGTTATCTGTAAACCATCAAATGCCAACTGAATGTGTGTTGGCAACTCTTTTTGTACTTGTTCGTGTAAACCTAATTGGTGACTGATGTGCGTAAAATAAGCCACATCGGGTTGCAGTTCTTCTACCAGATCGATAGCCTGAGCCAAAGTAAAATGAGAAATATGTTGTACTCTGCGCAGGGCATTCAACACCAATACTTTTGATCCTTTGATCTTTTCTTTTTCTTCCTCTGAAATAAAATTGGCATCGCTTATATAGGTAAGATCGCCTATGCGAAAACCAAAAACAGGTAATTTATAATGCATCACTTCGATGGGCATTACCTCCACTCCCTGGATAGAGATCTTTTTATTTTCTAATAAATGTAGATTGATCTCGGGAATCCCGGGATATTTAAAGTCACTGAAAATATAAGCAAACTCCCTCCGGATAGCTTCCTGCACACGTGCCGAAGCATACACTTCCATTTTTTTCTGATTCACAAAATTAAATGCACGGATATCATCAAAACCGGCAGTATGATCTTTATGTTCGTGGGTAAACAGAACAGCATCTACATTTCTTACATCCTCCCGTAACATCTGCTGGCGAAAATCAGGCCCCGTATCGATCACAAAGTTTTTGCCCTGATGCTCCACCATGATAGAAGAACGCAAACGTTTATCGCGAGTATCTGCCGATAAACATACTGCACACTGACAAGCAATGATGGGCACGCCTTGTGATGTTCCTGTTCCTAAAAATGTAACTTTCACTTCAATTATTTTGTTCGATAAATGTAAAACGCAATTGTCACATTCGCTAAAATTTAAGACACTTTTTATCAATATTTTTTTTAAGTTTACAGAATAAAGTTTCAACCTTTTTATGCTGCCACTCTTTATTAAGATACAATTAATTGATGTAGTAGATATATTATTGGTTGCGGTTTTGATCTATCAGTTGTATTACCTGATCAAAGGAACCGTAGCCGTTAATATTTTCATTGGCATACTCCTGTTCTATTTACTATGGATAGTTGTAAAGGCACTAAACATGCAACTTTTTGGAAGTATCTTAGGCAAGTTCATTGATGTTGGCTTCATTGCTTTATTGATCGTATTTCAGCAGGAATTAAGACGATTCTTATTATTCATAGGCACCACGGAGTTTTTCTCCAAAGGAAAATTAGGAAAAGGGCTTTTTGATTTCAAATGGCAGGTAAGCGCACAAGTATCCCTGGACATCAATGCGATCATCAAAGCTTGTAAGCACATGAGTGAAAGCAAAACCGGTGCGATCATTATCATTACGAAGAACAACGACTTAAAATTCTACGCCAATACAGGTGATACGATCGATGCAAAAGTATCGGTACGAATGATCGAAAGTATTTTCTACAAAAATTCTCCATTGCACGATGGCGCCATCATTATTTCCAATAACACCATTGTGGCTGCACGCTGCGTATTACCCGTAACAGAAAATACTGATTTCCCTGCTCATTTAGGGATGCGTCACCGGGCAGCAGTAGGTATCACAGAAAATACTGATGCCATTGCCATTGTGGTATCCGAACAAACGGGTGAAATTTCTTTTTCGAAAGAAGGAGAATTAAAACATACCTTGACTCAAGAGCGACTAAAAGAATTATTGGAAAAAGAATTTAACCAATAAACTATTTACCCAGATTCTTTTTCTTGAACTCCTCGATGAGCTGCTCATCTGTTTTTCCAAGATTTTGAATGGCTGCTTTCGCATCCTGCGCATAATGCGATGCAGGGAATTTTTGGATCACTGCTTCATAGATCACACGGGCAGAATCATCATTATTCAAGAAATTATCCCAAATATGAGCTTGTAAATAATAGGCTTCTTCTTTATATTTATAATCAGGGAATCGATTGGCTAAACCTTTATAATAACCAACTGCTTGCTTGTACTGCATATTGGCGGTTGCCACCTCTCCTGCTTTAAATAAAAAATCAGGTGTGAGTGAATCGTCCGGAAATTTTTCAATGAATTCAGAATATGAAGAGATGGCCATATCGGCTTTTATCGGATCTAATTTTTCGGCAACATACAATTCCTTCTCAAAGGTTTTGATCCGTTCAAGCAAAATACTACGATCATCGGCAGTGCCTGTATTTTCCTGCTGTTTTTCAGAACCACAGGACGATACCATAAGCGCAATACATAAAAACGAATAATAACGAAAGGATCTCATAACTCAGATTAAAATTTTTTGACTACTTAACAGGGAAACGCATCTTATAACCGATCTGCACTTTCCCTTTAGAAATATCATTCAATTTCCCCTGGATCATTCTTCTTCTTAATGGACTGATCTTATCGGTGAACAACTTTCCTTCAATATGATCATATTCATGCTGAATAACACGTGCTATCAAACCTTCAAATACTTTATCATGCTCCACAAATTTTTCATCCAGATATTTGATACGCAATTTAGGTTTACGATAAACATCCTCACGGATCTTTGGAATACTCAAACATCCTTCATTAAAAGCCCATTCTTCACCCTCTTCTTCCACAATACGCGCATTAATAAATACTTGTTTGAACTCCTCCAATTGAGCCCGCTCTTCCGGTGTGAATTCATCATCGTCCTCATCATCTTCATCGCGTTCAGCAAATGGTTTGGTATCCACAATGAATAAACGGATGGCTCTTCCTATTTGAGGAGCTGCCAATCCAACACCCAAAGCATTATTCATGGTATCGAACATGTCAGCGATCAATTGCTCCAAATTCGGATAATCCTTATCAATATCAACGCCCATCTTACGAAGTACAGGGTCGCCATATGCTACAATTGGTAAAATCATTTTATTTTTTTATTGGTTCAGGGTGTACCACCCCATTCTTAATACTTAATACTTCATTCTATTCATATAATCCTGCAACATGATCGTGGCACTTATTTCGTCCACCAACTCCTTATTCTGTCTATCCTTCTTTTTCAAGCCACTATCGATCATGGTTTGAAAAGCCATTTTGGACGTAAAACGTTCATCAATGCGTTCCACCTTTATCTGCGGAAATGTACGTTTTAAATGCACCACAAACGGTTCAATAAAACGGGCCGAATCGGAGGCTTCATTGTTCAATCGTTTCGGCTCCCCTACCACAATACACTCTACCTGCTCTTTCTCCATGTATTTTTTCAAAAAATCGATCAGATCTTTGGAATGAACGGTAGTTAAGCCATTCGCAATGATCTGCAAAGGATCGGTAACGGCTATTCCTACCCGCTTACTTCCATAATCAATTGCCATGATCCTTGCCATGCTGCAAAAATAATAAAAATAGTTCAGGGAAGCTACCCCTCAAACCACATACTTTTTGGTATATTTGCCGCCATAATGAAATAAAATATTTCTACCTATATGCAACAAATAATTGAAGCAGCCTGGGAAAACAGAGAACTGCTAAAAGAAGAGAAAACACAAGCTACTATCCGTGAAGTGATCGAGCTGTTAGATAAAGGTAAATTACGTGTAGCCGAGCCTAAGGGTAACGACTGGCAAGTGAATGAATGGGTAAAAAAAGCAGTGATCCTTTACTTCCCTATCCAACAAATGCAAACCATTGAAGTGGGCATTTTTGAATATTATGATAAAATGAAATTAAAGACCAATTACGAGCAATTGGGTGTGCGTGTAGTTCCCAATGCAGTTGCCCGTTATGGTGCCTACCTTGCAAAAGGGGTGATCATGATGCCTAGCTACGTAAATATTGGCGGATATGTGGATAGCGGAACCATGGTTGATACCTGGGCTACTGTTGGCTCCTGTGCACAAATAGGAAAAGATGTGCATTTGAGCGGTGGTGTTGGAATTGGCGGTGTATTGGAACCTGTTCAAGCTTCACCGGTTATTATTGAAGATGGCTGTTTTATTGGTTCGCGTTGCATCGTTGTGGAAGGAGTACGTGTCATGAAAGAAGCGGTATTGGGAGCGAATGTGGTATTGACAAAATCTACCAAGATCATTGATGTTACAGGCAGTGAACCTAAAGAATATAAAGGTATTGTACCTGCCCGTTCGGTTGTGATCCCGGGATCATACACCAAAAAATTCCCTGCAGGCGAATTTCAAGTGCCTTGTGCCTTGATCATCGGTCAGCGAAAAGAAAGTACCGACTTAAAAACATCTCTTAACAATGCTTTAAGAGAATATGATGTGGCGGTTTAAGTGAAGTCGGAGGTCGGAAGTTGGAGGTCGGAAGTTGGAGGTTGGAAGTTGGAAGTTGGAGGTTAAAGTATTTTAGATCGTTTTGAAATGAAAATAGGATTTGATGCCAAACGTGCTTTTTTGAATAATAGCGGACTAGGAAATTATTCCCGTACGCTCATTAAGTCATTGCATAGCCATGATCCTGAGCACGAACTTTTTCTTTATACCACCAAACGTTCGGGCAATGCATTTGAACAACAGATCGAAAAAACATCCAATATCCATATTCATACTCCTCAAAGTTTTATTGATAAAAAACTGCGTTCGCGCTGGAGATCATACGGAATCACCGAATTATTGAATCAACATCATATTGATGTGTATCATGGTTTAAGTAATGAGTTACCATTTAACATTCAACAGTTCAAAGGGAAAAAGATCGTGACCACCCACGACCTGATCTTCCTCCGTTATCCGGAACTATATCCATTCCTTGACAGAAAAATTTACAACAAAAAATTCCGTCATGCCTGTGATATTGCCGATACCATTATTGCAATTAGTGAGGAAACAAAACGTGATATTGAAAAATATTATTTCATCCCCGAGAATAAAATTCAGGTGATCTATCAAAGTTGTGATGATGCCTTTTATCAAACTCCGGACGCAGCTTTCGAACAATCCGTAAGAACAAAATACAATTTACCTGCTCAGTTTCTTTTTTATGTAGGCACGATCGAAGAACGAAAGAACTTGCTCACGATCGTGAAAGCATTAAAAAAAGTAAAAGATATTCCCTTGTTTGTGGTCGGAAAAAAAACAAGCTATTTCGAAAAAGTAAAAGCCTATTTAAAAGCCAACCAATTGGAACAACGTGTTCATTTTTTGGAACACGTTAGCAACGAAGAACTGCCTGCCATTTACCGTGCAGCAAGTATCTTCATTTTCCCTTCCATCTTTGAAGGTTTCGGCATCCCGATCATTGAAGCACTTACCAGTAAAACACCTGTTATAACAAGCAAAGGAGCCTGCTTCCCTGAAGCAGGTGGTCCGGATACGTTATATATAGATCCGAGTAATGAAAATGAATTGGCCGAAAAGATCAATTATCTGCTGAACAATGAATCAAATAGATCATTGATCGCTCAAAAAGGATTTGAATACGCTCAAAAATTTCATCCCAAAAACATCACCTCCCAATTGCTCGAATTATATAAACACTAAATAATAGTGAATAAGTATTATTCGTATATTCGTAGGTATTCCAAACTCGCTTCAACATGGAGGAAGAAATAAAAAATGCACTAGAAGTCCTTCGCAAAGGAGGTACCATCCTTTACCCGACAGACACTGTTTGGGGTATTGGCTGTGATGCGCGCAACAAAGAAGCAGTTAACAAAGTTTTCAAAATAAAACAACGTGCCGAATACAAAAGTATGGTCACACTCGTTTGTGATGAAACCATGCTCAATAGGTATGTAAAAGAAGTGCCCGCTATTGCCTGGGATCTGATCGAAGCAGCAGAGCATCCATTGACCATTATTTATCCCGATGCACGCATGCTTGCAGAAAATGTGATCGCTGCTGATGGTAGCGTGGGCATCCGGTTGGTAAAAGATGAATTTTGCAAAAACCTGATCCATAAGTTTGGAAAACCGATCGTTTCTACATCTGCCAACATCAGTGGAGAGCAAGCACCTTCTTCTTTTAAAGATATTAAACTCGATATTCTCAATAAAGTGGATTACATTGTTAACTTCCGCCAAAATGAGATGAACAATACACAACCATCCACCATCATCAAAGTAGCACTGAACGGAGAGATCAAGATCATCAGAAAGTAAACGTGAAAAAAAAATTAACGCATCCCATTTTTAAAATAGTTGCTGATTGTGCCGATGAAATGAATGTACAAGCATTTGTTATTGGAGGCTGGGTTCGCGACCTTTTACTCGACCGTCCTTGTAAAGACATCGACATTGTTGCCATTGGATCGGGAATTGAATTGGCCGAACGTGTTGCACAAAAATTAGGCAATCAATACCATGTGAATGTCTTTAAAAATTTTGGCACCGCTCAAATTGTCTATGAAGATTATGATATTGAATTTGTAGGCGCCCGCAAAGAATCATACAGAAGCGAAAGCAGAAAACCATTGGTTGAAAATGGAACCCTGGAAGACGATCAGAACAGAAGAGATTTTACGATCAATGCGTTGGCCATTGCACTTAACAAAGCAAACTACGGTGAGCTGCTCGATCCTTTTGATGGACAAAAGGATATGGCTTTAAAAACAATACGCACACCACTCGATCCGGACATTACCTATTCCGATGATCCTTTGCGCATGATGCGTGCCATCCGCTTTGCCACACAACTGGATTATACGATCGAGCCGGCATCACTTGCCAGCATCACAAAGAACAAAGACAGGATCAAGATCATTTCCAATGAAAGAATCACGGATGAACTGAATAAGATCATATTAGCCAAGAAACCTTCCACCGGATTTAAACTATTATTCGATACCGGATTGTTGCAGCATATTTTCCCGGAAATGACCGCCTTACATGGTGTAGAGATCAGAAATGGGAAAGGGCATAAAGATAATTTTTATCATACGCTGGAAGTGTTGGATAACATCTGTAAAACAACAGATGATCTGTGGTTGAGATGGGCTGCGATCCTACATGACATTGCCAAACCACCAACCAAACGTTTTGAACCTGATCATGGATGGACATTTCATGGACACGAAGATAAAGGAGCTAAAATGGTTCCGAAAATTTTCGCCAATTTAAAACTTCCACTCAATGAAAAAATGAAGTATGTACAAAAATTGGTACTACTTCATCTTCGACCGATCGTATTGGCAAAAAGTGAAGTAACCGATAGTGCAGTCAGAAGATTATTATTTGAAGCAGGAGATGATATTGATGACCTGATGAAATTGTGTGAAGCTGATATCACTTCTAAAAATGAATATAAAGTTCAGAAATACCTCAAGAATTTTGAACTGGTTAGGCAAAAACTCAAAGAGGTAGAAGAAAAAGACAATGTCCGCAATTGGCAACCACCGATCACAGGCGAACACATCATGCAAACATTTAACATAAAGGCAGGTCGTGAAGTGGGGATCATCAAAAATGCCATACGTGAAGCTATTCTGGATGGAATTATAAAAAATGATCATGAAGAAGCCCATCAATTTATGCTGAAAGAAGGCGAAAAGTTGGGCTTAAAAGCAAGTTAGCAATTGTAATTTTTGTTATTTTTGTAGCACTAAAAACAAATAAAAAAGAAAGAATGGCTGTTTACAGATTTAGAGTTACGTTTGAAGACAATGAAGAAGTATATCGTGAGATAGAGATCAAATCCACTCAAAATTTTGAAGATTTTCATAATGTGATCGTGCAATCCATCGGTTTCGACAATTTGCATGATGCCTCTTTCTATATCAGTGATGATTATTTCAGAAAAGGTGACGAGATCACCCTTCG
>JAEUTU010000003.1 GCA_016786925.1 Bacteroidia bacterium | reverse complement strand
GAGAAATATAACTTGATGCAACATTATGGAATTGACTCAACCGATAAGTACAAAAGAACAAAATTGTATGAAGAGTTCCAGAGCAATATCAATTTCAAAAGAACTGAATACATGTCGGTTAAGATCGAAGTAATGGATTATAATCCGGATACTGCAGCCATTATTGCAAATGATATTGCTGCGTTACATGACTCTACTAAGATCATGATACAGCGTGAAAGAGCGAACCAAGCCTTGAAGATAGTTGAACATGAATATTTCTCGAAATTGAAAGAGATACAAGCAATGGAAGATTCATTGGCTGTGATCAACAGTTATGGCGTATTCGATTATGAATCACAATCTGAGGTGACTAGTGAACAATATGCTATAGCTATTGCTAAAGGAGACCAGCGTGCGATCAAATCCTTAGAAGAGAAATTTAAAATACTGAGTAAGTATGGCAGTGCCTATGTTTCATTACGCGACAACATGTATATGCAACGTAAGCAACTCAACTTGCTAAAATCGAAGTATGATGAGGCAAAAGTGGATGCTGAACAAATTTTACCACAAAAATTCGTAGTTAGTAACGCATATCCTGCCGAGAAAAAATCATATCCTGTGCGCTGGATAATAGTGGTTGTTTCAACAATGGCAACCCTGTTGGTTGCAATGATCATTATACTTTTAGTCGAAAACATAAAGCAGATAAAGGTCAAGTGAACAGATAACCCAACTATCAATAGCCCCGAAAGTAGAAATTTGATAGTTGAGACACTTACTGAATACACAAAAAAAACGCTACATATAAAACCCATACCAATGGAAGAGTACACAAAAAACAGTTTTTATTTGGTTAAACTTATTTTAAAGTGGAAGATTCACTTTATTGTTATTACCATTTCTGCCATACTTCTTTCTGCATTATTTTCGAGCGAATGGTTCATCAAACCTCGTTTCAAATCATTTGCAACTGTTTACCCAGCTAATGTTTTGCCATTCAGTGAGGAAAGTAAAACAGAGCAAATATTGCAGGTATTGCAATCCAGCCAAATTAGAGATGCGATCGTTCAAAAATTCAACCTTTTTGAACATTATGGCATTAATGCTTCTGAATCGGAAGCCAATGCTAAGCTAATTGGTATCTATAACAGTTTTGTTTCTGTTTCTAAAACAGAATTCGAATCAGTTGATATTAAGGTGACTGATACCGATCCTAAATTAGCTTGTGATATGGTAAACGAGATCATTTCTCAACTAAACAAGAAGATCAGTTCATTACATAAAGAGAAAGCAAAGGAAGTAGCCACCGTTCTTGAGAAACAACTCAAGTTGAAAAGCTCACAATTAGACTCTTTAAACAAAGGACTTCAAGAATTACGTACAAAATATCAGATCCTGGATTATGATGACCAAGCAAAAGAAGTTTCAAAAGCTTACTTAAAAGGCGGCAATGCAAATACCAACAGCCTAATGAAAAATCTGGAAGAAAAAGGTGGAGAATATTACCAGATGAAAAAGGTATACGATGATGTGATAAAAAGCTATGGAGCAACGAGAACAGAGTACGACAATATATTAAAAGAGCTTAACAAAGAGTTTACATACACTTATGTTGTATCACCTCCAAGTGTGGCCGACAAAAAATCTTATCCTATTCGTTGGTTGATTGTCTCCATCTCAACTTTATCTGCTAATTTCTTATTGCTGATCATTGTATTGATACTTAATAACAAGAACAAACTCGCTTAAGTTGATACAAGAAAAAAACATAAAATGGTTATATGCTATAAGTATATTGTTTATACTTATTAATGGTATTTGCACATTCTATGAGTTTTACTATTTCAACCTATTACCTGCTGCTGTAGTCATACTTTTATTGGCCATCTTCTCGTTGGACAAATTAATGCTACTTACAGTTTTTTTAACTCCACTTGCAATTAACTTACAAAAATTAGATGGAGGTTTAGGACTTAGTTTACCAACCGAACCCATCATCTTTGGCATCATGCTCATCTTCATTATGAAGCAACTTTACTCTGCCGATTTTGATCGTTCAGTCCTCGTACATCCTATCTCAATTGCCATTTATTTTAACTTACTATGGATACTGATCACTACAATTACCAGCGAATATCCTATTGTGTCCATTAAATTTTTGGTAGCAAGACTATGGTTCGTGATCAGCTTTTATTTCCTTGGAACACAACTATTCAAAGAGTATAAGAATATAAAACGCTTTATATGGCTATACATCATTCCATTTACAATTGTAATTTTTTACACAATATACATACATGCAGGCTTTGGTTTTGATGAAAAAACAGCCAACTATGTAATGTCTCCCTTTTATAATGACCATACGATTTACGGAGCGATGTTGGCAATGTTTTTACCGGTACTTATCTTCTTTTGTTTCAATAAAAAATACTCAACCAGCATTAAATTTGCTTCAACTATCTTTCTTATAATTTTCATTATTGCATTGATCTTCTCTTATACAAGAGCTGCTTGGTTAAGCTTGATCGTAGCATTATTAGCCTATATTGTACTTCTACTAAAAATAAAATTCAGAAACATTCTCATTCTTGCTTCTTGTGTTACAGCAGTTCTCTTGTACTACAGAACTGACATTGTGATGAAACTTGAGAAAAACAGACAAGATGCATCCCGTGATTTTGAGAAACACATTCAATCTATTTCTAACATTTCGACTGATGCGTCTAATCTGGAGCGTTTGAACAGATGGAGTGCTGCGTTCGGAATGTTTGAAGAACGCCCTATTTTAGGCTGGGGACCAGGAACATACAGTTTTGTATATGCACCTTTTCAGCATTCCAATGAAAAAACAATCATTAGTACAAATATGGGGGATAGAGGAAATGCCCATAGTGAGTATATTGGCCCATTGTGTGAATCGGGAGTATTAGGTGCCATTACATTCATTGTTATTATTCTAATAACAATCAGCACCGGATTTAGATTATACTATACTATAACAGATTATGAGATGAAGAAGTTGGTGCTTGTGACGCTATTAGGATTTATTACATATATTGTTCACGGTGGATTAAACAACTTCCTGGACACCGATAAAGCATCCGTTCCATTTTGGGGATTTGTTGCAATGCTCGTTGCAATAGATGTTTATCACAAAAAAAATCAAGAGAAAAAAATTAGTGAACCTTCACACTAAACAAAGCGATGTCGTCAATATACGGACGGGATTCCTTATAATCAATTGCAGCATCAACTATCTTTTTATTTAATTCATGAATGGGTATTGATGGATAAGCCTTGATGATCTTTTTTATTCCATCCATACCAAATTCTTCGCCTTTATCATTCTCCAGCTCAACCAATCCATCCGTATAGCATACGATGGTAGACCCCGGAGAAATATTCACGATTCCTTCTTTTATCTTTAGGATCTCATCAAACATACCCAAACCCGTACAACCTATCTTTAATGTGCTAATAGAATTAGGAGTAGCTAACAATGGAGGATTGTGGGCAGCATTGATATATGTTAGTGTACGGGTGATCACATTGTACTTTGCAATAAATAAGGTAATAAACTTCTCCCCTTTTGCATTTGTCATCACTTTCGCATTTAGTTCTTTCACCAGTTCAGTTAATGAAGAAGTATGCTCTAACAAGACTCTTAGATTGGCTTGAAAATTAGACATCAACAATGCTGCTGCTATTCCTTTGCCCGATACATCTGCCACACAAAACACACATTCATTTTCATTCAGCCACACAAAATCATAATAATCTCCTCCAACTTGCTGATGCGGTAAATAAAAAGCATCAGCCTCTAAACGACTATCAACAGGAAGTGTATCAGGGAATAACATGGACTGCATTTCGGATGCCAACTCTAACTCTTTTTTCATTGCTGCCTGACGAATATTCTCTTTTGCCAACTTTTTATTCTCAATGGCAACAACTATAATGCTCGTTAGAGTTTGAACAAACGGTAAATGTTTAATTGCAGGACTCACCTCTACCCTATCTTCAAGATCTCCGATCAATACATATGCAAGAGGGTGGGATTTATGAAAAACAGGAATAACGATCTCGAAGGATTTATTTAGATTTTTTTTAGAAAAATTGATCGTTCCAATATCAGTGATCGGCAGAAGATCTCTTTCAACATCAATTTCATTGTATTCTTTCCCAACACCATATTTCAGAATACATTTCCAGCCATTATCATTACTAAACAATACGAGCTTACCTATATTCAACTGTTTGGATAACACCTCTTCAAAGATGTCCAAAAGCTGGTCGGTGGAGAAATTATTATTAATGGCCTTCGTAACTTCTAACAGCGAATTAAGCTTGATATCCTTAATTCGTTTCGATAAGTTTTTATGAGATGAATCGGCCATAGACTAGAATAATTGTAAATATAGAGCAATGTTGAAGAAAAGATTAGATCTTTTCGATAAAGCAAGCATTACACTCGATTAGATCGTTAGGAATTCTCCTCACTATCTAGTTTTCTTAATAGATCAGGTAAACGTTTTAATGCTGCCAACTCACGCATTTTTGTTCGCGATTCACTAGCAGGTGAACCAAAATAAGACTTACCTGCCTCCGTATCTCCACCAATACCAGCCTGAGCTAATACTACAGTTCCTTTTGCTAAACGAACATCACTTCTTACTCCTGACTGTCCCCAGAAGGTACAACCATCTTCTACCACAACGACACCTGCAATTGCAACATGAGCAGCAACCAAACACATTTTTCCTAACTGAGCATCGTGTGCAATTTGAACATGGTTATCCATTTTTGTTCCGGCACCAATGATCGTGTCGCCAGAAACACCTTTATCAATAGCACATACAGATCCAATTTCCACATCATCTTCTATGATCACTCTTCCGCAGGAGATCATTTTATCAAACATGTGAGGACGTTTTTTATAATAAAATCCATCAGCTCCTATCACAGTATTAGCATGAATGATAACATTATTTCCAATATGGCAATCATCATAAATAACAACATTCGGATGGATCACGCAGTTTTTACCGATCGTAACATTATTTCCTAGATAAACACCCGGCATCAACACGGTGCCCTCACCTACTTTTGCTGTATCTGCGATCTGCTTAGTAGAATATTTAACGGGATAAAAATGACGAACCAATAAATTATAATCTCTGAAAGGATCATCAGAAATGATCAAGGCTTTTCCTTCCGGACATTCCACTTTTTTATTAATGATAACGGTAGTCGCTTTTGACTTCAATGCTTTATCGTAATATTTGGGATGGTCAACAAAAACAACATCTCCAGGTTCAACCATATGGATCTCATTTAAACCGGTAACCACATGATCCGGACTGCCATCAAACTCACAGTTAATAATGGCTGCAATATCTTTTAATTTATAAGCAGAAGGTAATTTCATCTTTTATAGTATATGTTTCAAATATAAGTATTAATTAGAAAAAAAATAAGTCTATTCGCCCAAATGATATAATGTTAATGCCGATATAGGCGATTCAACGATCGTTCCAATAAGTACTCCTTTTTTATCGGCCACTCCTCGCAAAATATTACTATAATAGAACGCAACCGAACCCACACAATTTAGCTGAAGTTGTTTGTGTTGACTGTATTTACACACATGTTTATCAAAAAATTGCTCAAAACAAGTGATCAGCAATTGCAGTATATATTCTTCTTTTTGATTTTGATATACAAACTTGCTGAAGGATGCTAAAAACCTATTAGGTAAAGGTTTTCTATAAACGGCATCAATAATATCATCCTTACTCAATTTAAATCTTTCTTGAAAACGGATCGCCAACTCTTCCGGCAATTCATCGTTCAAAAATGCCTGAATAAATGTTTTACCGATATGCGCACCGCTTCCTTCATCGCCTAAAATAAATCCTGTCGAAGTTCTATTTTCGGCAATTTTATTCCCATCATAATAGCAGGTATTCGAGCCTGTGCCAAGTATGGCAGTTATTCCTGGCGATCTTCCACACAATGCTCTTGCAGCACCTAACATATCTGATTCAACAAATACTTCTGAAGAAGAAAACAATTTCAATAAAGAATCCTTTACCAACGTCTTCTTATCTTCGGTTTTACAGCCTGCTCCATAAAAATGGATCGATAATTTTGAACCAGGAAAATTGATCGTATTTGAAAATTTAGAAACTAGTTCGTGCTGAATGATTTCAGCTATTTGCTCACTTGTTTGAAAGTAAGGATTAAGTCCCTGCGTCTGAAACTGATGAATATTTTTTTCTTCATCGATCAAACGCCAGTCTGTTTTAGTAGAACCGCTATCGGCAATTAAGATCATCTGCATATTATCTTTTCCAAATATACTAAAGAAACCAGAATAAGAAAAGGCAGAAAGATCAACTTTCTGCCTTTTCAACTAAACAACAAAAGCAACTAAAAATTAAACTTTACTCCCCCATTTATCTGGCGGAATCCACCCGGCATTATACCTGAAGATAATCTGTGTAAGCGCGATGCCTTATACACTTCATCCGTGATATTTTTTCCTGCAATAAAAACAGTTAATCCTTTCAAGTATTTATTAGAAACGTGCTCAAAAGAATATGAGATATTCGCATCGATTGTTTTGAAGGCCTGTAGACTTCCAATAGCTCCTTCCGCTGTTTCATTCTCAAAATTCAGATAATCGGTGTATTGCTTTCCTACATAATTAAAATTTACACCAATATTAAACCCGGCAATACCATACGACAAGCCTGCATTTAAGATATAAGGAGGTAAATAAGGAACTGTATTATTTGCAATTCCATCATTACCAAAAACAAAATCTAATCGTTTGATCTTACTAAAATCCGCTACTGTTAGTTCTCCACTAACTAAACTATCTGTACCGGTTGAGCTGGAGAAGTAAACATCAAAACCATTTCTTTCAGCATTGATCTTATCGATCAGCTCTTGTTTGGTTGCATCTGTGTGTTTCGCTTTTAACAGATCAGAATCCTTCAGTAAACCACTTAATACTTTTCCTTTCATCCATGTTCCTGACAAACTTAATACGATTTGATGTTTTTCCGAATTCAACAACTTATGTAAATTCATATTAACTGTTCCTTCTAAACCATACGTATTTACTGCTCCCAATGTTTGAAAGGCCTCATTACGACCGGCTGAATAATAATTAGAGATATTATTATTAAAGTATGATACTTGTAAACATGCAAATTCCCTCAACAAACAAGCTCTCAAGCCTGCTTCATAATTTAAACTCGTTTCAGGAACACGATTGATCGGCTTGCTATCGGATGGTGCAGAAACAATTCCATCTTCAACATTCAAGAAACCAACTTCTGCAGTAGGAGCAGTATAGCCTCTATAAACTCCAGCATAAACAGACAATTTATTCTCCGGTTTCGATATCGCATCATAAGCCACTGATACGCCCGGAACAAAACTTGAGAATACATTTTTTTGACTACCAAAAAATTTACTGCCATCGTTGTTGGTCATTTTAGAAATCGCCAATCTATCAAATGAACGCATCTCTACCCATTCATATCTTAATGATGGTGTTATAGAAATGTTTTTATAAGAAATTTTATCCTTCAACATTCCGGAATAGGCATTCAGTGTAAAGTATTGATCTCTATCGATTGTTCCACTTCTGGAGAATCGGGAGGAGTCGTTTTTTATTTCCACATTATTGAATGTTTCCCAATGTCCTTTCGCAATCAACTCTAAATTCATCTTAAAATTCTCTTTTTCAATTTTGTATTTAAAGCTCTGTTGAGCCCCTCCAACCCGGAACAATCGATTTCTTGATCTGGTGCTCTCCTCGCCAAATGCAATTTTACCGACACGTATATAATCGTCACTTCCAAATGTTTGAGCATTCAAATAGGAATAACGATCGTCATATATCGCTTGTCCTAGATAAGATAACGCTGTAGATGCCTTGATGAGCGTATTCTCTTGTCGCCACCAATCGCGCTGAAACTGCGAAACATACACTTTAGTTGATAATAATGTATTCTTGCTTAATTTAAAATTATAGATCAGATCCGCAGCATATCGTTTTGTATAGAGATCATCAGCATCAAAAGGATTCTGACGAGGATCAACCTTATAAGTATAAGGTGTTAGTGCACTATAACTTGCTTTCGACTTTTCTTGATGATAATTCAACTTAACATATACCGATGAGCGTGTAGTAAGTTCAGAATATAATTTAGCAGTTGTATTGAATATAGAAGATTGAGAATTATCCTGAAAACCATCAAACTGTTTGTTCAATACTTGTAATTCTGCGCCAATATTATTCCAAGTACCACCGTATGTTAAATACTCTGAATGGTATCCGTTTTCACCCGCAGTTAAATTAATTCCGAGTGTAGGTTTCAGCGGAGGCTTTTTGGTAATATAATTGATCACCCCATACATCGTATTACTTCCAAATGCTAATATATCCGCACCTTTTAAGATCTCAATCCCATCTAAACGATCACTTGGTGGATTGTAATATGCTTCGGGAGCCAGGTAAGGAGCCGGAGCAATTGGCGTTCCGTCCTCCAACAATAATAAATTAGCCGATCTGCGAGGATAAGAACCTCTAATACCTACATTTAAACGATTAGAAATACCCATATCGCCCGACACATTTACACCGGCTACTTTTTTGAGTACCTCTTCCGTTCCAACAGGCTTTGTTAACTCTATTTCTTTTGATGAGATGATGATATTTGAACCTTCATAACGGGAGGAAAAATTGGTGGAAGGCGATGAAATAACTACCTCCGAAATTAAGATAGCACTTGGTTTTAATTTTAGATCTGATAGTATAATAGTTTCATTTTCAGACGATATTGCTACTGCATGCTCTATCTTTTCATACCCCAGGAAGGCAATTGTAAGCTTATGACCTCCGATTTTTACATCATTAAAATTAAATTCTCCATTAATATCTGTTGTTTTAAAAGTGTTTCCGTCTAAACTAACGGAAACATATGGCATGGCTTGAGCATCTGTTTCATTTTTAACGATCCCTTTTATGGAGGCATGCTGAGCACTCATCCCTAAAAAGGTGAATAAAAATGTCCCTATAAGTATATTCTTGAGCATAAAATGTTATTTAGAACTATTTTAAGTTACTAAGCAAAAGTAGAAATGCTGCCAAAAGTGAACAATACCCTAAACATGGTATTTTACCTAAATACCACAAATGCGGTATTGCTGAATTTCATATTTAGCAGACATTTGCACCGTTATTTATAATCATTCTAATTAATCATATATGAAAAATATACTCTTAGCACTTATCACTTTTGCTCCGGCAATAACCCTTTTTGCTCAACATTCTGACACGATCAAAACGGGGCAATTAAATGAAATAGAAATAACAAGCATCAAAACTGAAAATGAAAAACCAGTAACGATCGGAAAATTACCCATAAAGCCTATTGATCTACCACAAAGTGTTGCCTATATCGACAAAGAAGTATTGGAACAACAACAAGTTCTTCGTATGAGTGATGCATTAAAAAATTTCAATGGAGTTTATTTAATGGGAACAACAGGTGGATATCAGGAAGAAATTGCCGGCAGAGGATTTTCATTCAATAGTAGCAATACCTTCAAAAACGGAGTGCGTTTCAATAATTCAGCAATGCCAGAGATGAGTGCTTTGGAAAGGGTAGAAGTTATGAAAGGCAGTACAGCTATTTTGTATGGAAATGTTGCAGCCGGTGGTGTTATTAATCTGGTAACAAAAAAGCCTACATTTACTACAGGAGGTCAAGTAAGTTTACAAACTGGAAGTTACGATTATTACGAACCTATGATCGATGTGTACAGCACAATCGGAAAAAATGTAGCCTACCGTATCAATTCCTGCTACGAAAAATCGAGAAGTTTCCGAGATGTGGTGAATGCTGAGCGTTTTTATGTAAATCCATCTATAACTGCCAAATTAGGAAAAAAGACAGAACTACTTATTGAAGGAGATTACCTGAGCGATAACCGTACGGCTGATTTTGGTGTCGGTGCCATCAATTATGAGTTGATCGATATTCCACGCTCCAGATTTATTGGCGTTAACTGGTCCTATATGAAAACACAACAAAAGAGTTTGTCTGCAAATATAAACCATCAGTTAAATAAAAATTGGGCGATCAGAAGTGTAACCTCCTTCCAACAGTTCAACAATGATCTTTTTTCAAATGTCCGTCCCAACTCTTCTAATCAATTCATCAAAACAGATGGTAAATGGATACGCGGACTTCAAAGAACACAAGTCAATGAAGAATATAGTATCACACAACTCGATCTTACCGGAAAATTTAAAACAGGGATCATCAAACATAATCTTTTATTTGGTTCCGATGCCGATCAATACTACACCAATACGTTTGCCTATAATGGGATAAACAAGTACGATTCAATTAATGTATTTGACCCTACTCTCTATGCTCCAAGAAAAGATATGCCTGATCTAACAGTTAGAACAACAACATTTGCTCCTACTAAAAGAACAGGTGTATATATTCAAGACCTTTTAGAGATCACCCGCTATGTAAAACTATTGGCCGGAGTTCGTTTTTCTTATCTTGAAACAGCTAGCAGTGTATACACACACAGTACTAAAGTTCAAACAAAAACGCAGCAGTTCGATCACGCATTCTCCCCTAGATTTGGACTTGTAATACAACCAATACCAACTGTATCTATTTTCACAAGCTATTCCAATTCATTTACTCCAAATACAGGAGTAGATATCAACGGAAAAAACTTGGACCCATCTATCATTGATCAATATGAAGCTGGCATTAAAAGCGATCTCTTCAAAGGATTGTTATCAGCAAACCTTACAGCTTATCAGATCGTGAATAGCAATTTAGCTCAAACAAGTTTAGAGAATGGAAATACCAATAGTAATATAAAAGAACTTGCCGGAGAAGTAACCAGCAAAGGACTGGAAGTGGATATAACCGCTAAACCAATAAAAGGATTATCAATCATTGCAGGGTACAGTTTTAATGAAGCTAAATATACTGAAAGCAACACTTACATTATAGGAAGTTTACTTCGATACAATCCCAACCATACCGCCAATGCAAGTGTTTCATACTCCTTTACTCAAAATAATATCTTGAATGGGGTGAATGTTGGAATAAGCGGATTGTATTTTGGAGAGCGATTTGCAGGACGTTCTACACGCGTTACCGTTAATAATGACACTTACAAATTGATAGAGCTTCCTGCCTATTTTCAATTAGATGCCAATATTGGATATGTAAAAAACAACATCTCGATCCGCTTTAAAGTGTCCAACATTTTTGATGAATTGAGCTATAATGTACATGATGATAATAGCGTTAACCCTATTGCTCCTCGCCAGTTTATGACAACCATCGCTTTCAAATTTTAGCCGCACAACCACTACTTGAACTCTGTTTCAGGTAGTGGTTTTTATTCTATGAAAAACATTATTCGAAAATTACATTTGATCATTGGGCTTTTGTCGGGTATGATCGTATTCATTGTTTCCATCACCGGCTGTATCTATTCATTTGAAGAAGAATTCAGGGGGGCATTGTATAAGCAACAATTATCCGTTACTGCTCAAAACAACAGGATACCAATCAGTGCGCTAATTGATACCGTGAAAAACAAGCATCATCTTGAGATCAAAAACATTCGTATCAAGAATGATCCAACTTCCAGCATTGAATTTCAACTGAAGGATAAAACATCTTTTTATATAAACCCTTATACAGGAGAGTATTTAGGAAGCATAAACAGAGAAAAAGACCTGTTTGGAGTATGCTTACAAATTCACCGTTCACTTTATTTAGGTGATGCCGGAAAATGGATAACCGGGATCTCTGCACTTTTGTTTTTAACTATGCTTATTAGCGGGATCATACTGTGGTGGCCCAGAAAAAATGCGCCTAAACGTCAAACGTATTGGTTCAAAGCACAAGCCTCCAAAAAGAGAAAGATTTTTGATCTACACAGAATTTTAGGATTTTATGCTTCATTTATACTGATCTTTGTAGTATTAACAGGATTGATCTGGTCGTTCAAATGGGCCGAAAATACTATGTATTGGTTAAGTGGTTCTAAAAAAGAGGAACGACAAAAAATACAATCGAAAGAAAATTCGGTCAACAGCTTTTCATTAGACAGTGTATTATCAGATCTGAAAAAGAATACAAAAAAAGATGCCGATTGTTTTATCAGTTTTCCAGAGGACAAAAAAGGGAGCTACCGCATCAGCTTCCGTTCTGATAATGGCAGCTTTTTCAAACACACTGATCAATTTTTCATTGATCAGTATTCCGGTAAAATGTTAAACGCAAAAACGTTTGATAAAGCACAAACAGGAGATAAATTAAAAGCAGCAAACTACGACATTCACACTGGGAAAGCGCTCGGGATTATGGGACAAATAATCGTTTTTATAGCAGGGCTGATAAGTGCCAGTTTGCCTATAACCGGTTTTTTGATCTGGAAAAATAAAAGGTAAACTAACTTGCTGCAGAGAACAAGAAATGATTTGGACTGATCAGATTCTCACGCACAGCAAATAGAACTAAACCGGCTGTGTTATTCACCCCTAATTTAGCCATGATATTCTTACGGTGTGTTGTAACTGTATGTGTACTCAAGAATAATTTGTCAGCCACTTCTTTATTAGATAATCCTTCGGCAATACACTTAATGATCTCCATCTCACGCTCCGAAATATTGATGCCATCACAGTTATAAGATGCAATAGCTGCCGGTCCTTTTTCATCCAATACAGCACTAACGATCTTTCCACACATGAATTGTTCACCTTTCGCTGTTTTGTAGATCGCCTCTACGATCTCATCATGATCACAATCTTTCAATAAATGACTTTTCACTCCAGCATTCAATGCCTTTGCAATAAGCGCATTGCTTTTGAATTCGGTGATCGCTAATAATGGAGTATTGGGATATTTTTTCACAACCTGAACCAAGCCTTCTATGCTAAAATTAGCAGACTCATAATCGATAACGATCAAGTCAGGCTGGTAAAATTTTGATTGATTTACAAGATCAGAAGTAGATAAAGCTTCAGCTACAAGAGAAAAATCTGTGCTTTCTGCTAATAATACAGCAAGTCCTTTACGACTTAAAAAGTTACTATCTGCTATTGTTACCTTGATATTTTGCATAATTATTATTTAGAATAAATTTAAATAACAGGTCAAAAGTATAAATCGAAATCTACCTGAGCAAATATTTTAACCTTAAATTTTCAAAAACTGATGAAAAACAGTTTTTTGGTAAAAACCAGGGAAATATGTACATTTATGGAATATGAAAGAAATCGTTGCAGGTATTGATATTGGTGGAACGAACACCGTATTTGGGCTGGTTGACCAAGAGGGAAAGCTACTTGTTAAAGAAAGCATCCCAACCGGACATTTTCCAATTCCGGAAGATCTGGCTGCAGTGGTATCCGAACACATCAAAAAAGCACTCCTCCCTTTTAAGAATGAATATAAATTAAGTGGTGTAGGAATAGGTGCTCCCAATGGCAACTATTTTAAAGGAACCATTGAATTCGCTCCTAACCTGAAGTGGCAAGGCATTGTTCCATTAGCTCAACTCTTTCAGGAGCGCTTAGGTGTTAGAACCTTATTAACAAACGATGCCAATGCAGCGGCATTAGGCGAAATGATCTTTGGTGGTGCCAAGGGCATGAAAGATTTCCTGTTTATTACATTAGGTACCGGTTTGGGCAGTGGTATTGTATCCAACGGGGAGATGATATACGGCCATGATAGTTTTGCAGGAGAGATCGGCCATGTGCTCATGTTTCCGGATGGAAGACCATGTGGATGCGGCAGAAAAGGTTGCCTGGAAACATATTGCTCCGCAACAGGCATAAAAAGAACCTATTCCGATCTATTAATGAGTAACCACGAAAAAGTAGATCTGAGTGATAAAGTGGCCGATGCAAAATACATCTATGATAAAGCGATAGCAGGTGAAAAAAGCGCCTTAGAAGCATTTAACTATACAGGCGACATATTAGGTTTGGCATTGGCTAACAGCGTTGCATACACGAGTCCGGAAGCTATTTTCCTTTTCGGAGGATTAGCACAAGCAGGTGAACTCATCTTTAAACCTACCCGTGAAAGTTTTGAAAGAAATCTATTAAACATATATAAAAACAAGATCAAAATTCTTCCATCTCAATTAAAGGAAAATGATGCGGCTATTTTAGGTGCAGCTTCCTTGATGTGGAAAGAACTGAACAAATAAATCCAACAAATGAAAAAACTCTTCCTCACTATTATTACACTATTCCAAGCTGCTGCATTTGCCCAACCAGCAACCGGCAAAAAAGTTTTACCATTGATCCCTTACCCTTCAGAAGTAAAAATGACAGGCGATCTTTTTTTCCTTAACTCCAACACAAAGATCGTTTTGATGCAAGAAAGCTTATCGAAAGAGATAAGTACCCTGAACGAACATCTGAAAAAATATTACAATTTTGAATTACAGGTAATAAATAATATTCCAAACGATGGAAATTACATCCTGATCCTTCAAAAAGGTTTTGATAGTAAAAATACTAGTGAGGAGTATGAATTAAGTGTAAATAATAACCAAATTCAGATCTCAGCATCAAGTGGACATGGTGTTTTTAATGGCATACAAACACTCATACAATTATTCTCTATCGAAAAAACAGCCGATATCATCATCCCTTGTGTAAGCATTAAAGACAAACCAAACTATCAATGGCGTGGTATGCACCTCGATTGCAGCCGTCATTTTTTCACAAAAGAAGAAGTAAAAAAATACATCGATCATTTAGCTATGTATAAATTCAATGTATTTCATTGGCATTTAACAGATGATCAAGGCTGGAGAATAGAAATCAAAAAATATCCATTACTAACCGAAGTGGGTGGCAAACGCAAAGAAACACTCATCGGCAAACCAACATTCGATAAAAGTGGACAGCCATCTAAAACCGATAAGTATGACGGTAAACCCTATGGTGGATTTTACACACAGGAAGACATTAAAGAGATCGTAGCGTATGCAACAAGCAAGCACATCAACGTGGTTCCTGAAATTGAAATGCCAGGACACTCGCTGGCGGCATTGGCAGCATACCCACAATATTCTTGTACCGGTGGTCCATTTGAAACGTTCACACGATGGGGCGTTTCGGACGATGTGTATTGTGCCGGAAAAGAAGAAACATTCCACTTTTTGGAAGACATTATTTCAGAAGTACTTGCATTATTTCCAAGTGAATACATCCATATTGGTGGTGACGAATGTGTAAAAGAACGCTGGAAAACATGTGCAAACTGCCAGAAACGCATTGCAGATGAAAAATTAAAAGATGTGAATGAACTACAAAGTTATTTCATTACACGCATGGAAAAATACATCAACTCATTAGGAAAAAAGATCATCGGTTGGGATGAAATATTGGAAGGCGGTCTAGCCCCTAACGCAGCAGTGATGAGCTGGAGAGGAACCGAAGGTGGTATTGCTGCCGCTAAACAAAAACACTTTGTGGTGATGACTCCCGGCAAGCCTTGCTATTTTGATCATTATCAATCAAAGAATAAAGCAGCAGAACCTTTAGCTATTGGAGGATTCAACCCTATTGATTCCGTTTACTCGTACAACCCGACCCCCAAGGTGCTGAATACGGATGAAGCCAAATTTATAATGGGAGCACAGGGAAATGTATGGACGGAATACATCCTCACATTCTCTCAAGTAGAATACATGTCGGTTCCACGCATGGCTGCTTTAGCAGAAACATTATGGTTGGAGCAAAACAAAAAGAATTTTAAAGAGTTCAGTGAACGCCTAAAGATCCATTCAAAACTACTCGACAGAAAAGGCGTTAATTATGCCAAGCATTTTATGGCAAAGAAATAAAAAAAGAATCCCGTGAGGACTACTAAACCTCACGGGATCGGATAAACACTTACACTCAACATGTAAGAAAAAACTACTGACACAAATGTAGGGAGCTTCCCTATATCTGCTGAATTAATTTTTAAATATTATTAGAAATCGAACGGTACATTTAAAAACAAAACATGACCAACAGAAGAACATTCCTAAAGCTAGGAGCATTATCATCAGGGGCACTGATAACCAAAAACGCATTTTCGGGTATTTTGACATCGCCAAAAGAGGTTACTATTCAATCCAATAAACCAATCGTACTTTCTACATGGAATTTTGGATTAAAAGCCAATGAAGCGGCATGGCAAGTGCTCAGTAAAAATGGTCGTGCGCTGGATGCAGTTGAAGCCGGTGTGATGGTACCGGAAGGTGATCCAACCGAACGAAGTGTGGGGTATGGCGGTCGTCCTGACCGTGACGGACGTGTAACACTCGATGCTTGCATCATGGATGAACAAGCTAACATTGGCTCTGTTGCTTGTCTGGAATACATTAAACACCCCATTTCTGTTGCACGCGCTGTCATGGAAAAAACACCCCATGTAATGCTCGTAGGCGATGGGGCACTCCAATTCGCTTTATCTCAAGGATTCAAAAAAGAAAATCTATTGGTAGAAGAATCTGAAAAAGAGTGGAAAGAATGGTTGAAGAATAGCAATTACAAACCGATCGTCAATATTGAAAATCACGACACGATTGGCATGATCGCACTGGATGCAAACGGGAATCTATCGGGAGCTTGTACCACCAGTGGCATGGCCTACAAAATGCATGGCCGCTTAGGCGACTCTCCCATCATCGGAGCAGGACTATATGTAGACAATGAGATTGGCGCAGCAACAGCAACGGGCCATGGCGAAGAAGTTATACGCATTGCAGGCTGCCATTTGGTTGTTGAACTGATGCGTCAAGGAAAAACTCCTGAGCAAGCTTGTAAAGAGGCAGTAGCTCGTGTTGTAAAATTAACGGCAAACAGAAAAAAGAATTTGAAAGATATTCAAGTTGGATTTATTGCCTTAAATAAACAAGGTGAATATGGTGCATATTGTGTACAAGGTGGATTCAACTATGCTGTTCACGATAGCACAGGAAACAAACTGATCAATTCCGAATATCATTTGCATGAATAAATTAGAAATAGCTTGTTTTAATTATCAATCGGCTCTCATTGCACAGCAAGGTGGAGCCGACAGGATCGAGCTATGCGATAATTTCAAAGAAGGTGGAACGACTCCCGATTACTCTATCGTTGCAAAAGCAAGCAATGAAATAAAGATCGATCTATTTGTTATGATCCGTCCACGCGGAGGAAACTTTGTATATACAAGCGAAGAGTTCGAGCAAATGAAAAAAGATATTCTTCATTTTAAAAATTTGAATGTAGATGGTTTTGTTTTCGGGATTTTAAATGAAGATAACAGTATCAATATCCAACAAAACAAAGAGCTCATTCAATTAGCATCTCCCCTACCCTGCAGTTTTCACAGAGCATTTGACAAAATCGACAATCAACAAACAGCATTAGAGAGCGTTATTAACTGTGGATTCAAAACGATCCTTACTTCCGGATTTACATCTTCTGCCATGAATGGAATCAAGAATTTAGAACAACTGGTAAAGGCATCGAGAAACAGAATCACAATTATGCCTGGTGGTGGTGTTCGATCAAGCAACATTGCGCAAATAAAAAACAAAACACAAGCACATTATTACCATTCTTCTGCTATTATTCAGGGCGATATAGCTGATGTGAATGAAGTAAAAAAACTAAAAGAACAATTGAATTGAAAAAAATTTGGATCATATCGTTTTTACTGATTCCTCTTTTTGTTTTTTCACAAACTAGTGAAAGAAGTTTGAATCAATGCAATTGGACTTTCAAGAAATCAATTGACACCAAATGGCTAAAAGCCACAGTTCCCGGCACTATTCATACCGACCTTTTGGAGAACAAGATCATTCCTGATCCATTCTATGCTGACAATGAAAAGCAACTCCAATGGATAGAAAAAAGCGACTGGGAATACCAATGCGCATTCAATATCAGTAAACAGGAATTGACTCAAGATCATATTGAATTACAATTCAAAGGACTCGATACCTATGCCAGTATCTATTTAAATGACTCATTGATACTAACTACTGACAATATGTTCCGCACATGGAACATTGACATTAAAAAAATAGCGCGACTTGAAAAAAACAAATTAAGAGTTTACTTTCAATCTGCTGTCAACAAAGGAAAAGAAGAAGCAAAAAAACTAAGCTACACCTTACCCGGAGATGAAAAAGTATTTACACGCAAAGCACAATATCAATATGGCTGGGACTGGGGACCGCGATTGGTGACCTGCGGTATATGGAAAGATGTACAGTTGAAATATTGGAACGATGCACGCATAAAAACTGTTCAAAATAAGATCATCGAATTAAACGATTCGGTTGCACTCATCAATTTTATTTGTGAAATAGAAAGTGACACGAATGCGAATGCTTATATTGACATTACAAGATCAACAGCACATGATCTCAAAGATCAACGCACTGTAAAAGTTCCATTAAAAAAAGGAATTCATAAATATGAATTGGAGTACATTATAAAAAATCCAAACAGATGGTGGCCACACGGTATGGGACAGCAATATATATACAATATATTCATCAGTTTATCCTTCAACAGAAAGATACTTGACATACATCATTCAGCCCTTGGTTTGCGAACAATAGAATTAGTCAATGAAAAAGACAGCATTGGCACATCCTTCTATTTTAGAGTTAATGGAAAAGCACTTTTTATAAAAGGAGCCAATTATATTCCTCAGGATAATTTTATCCCAAGAGTAAAAAATGAAAACTATTTCACAACCATTCATAATGCAGTAGATGCCAACATGAATATGTTACGCGTTTGGGGAGGAGGCATCTATGAAAACGATGAATTTTATACACAGTGCGATCTAAATGGGATTCTGGTATGGCAGGATTTTATGTTTGCCTGTGCCATGTATCCCGGAGATAGGCATTTTATGAACAATGTGGCATCAGAAGCAACCGAACAAGTGGAACGTTTGCGTAATCACCCAAGCATTGCTTTATGGTGTGGAAACAATGAAGTGGATGAAGGATGGCAAAACTGGGGTTGGCAAAAACAATACAACTACTCCGAAAAAGACTCGTCTGAAATTGCCATGAACAATACGATCATTTTTGATTATTTATTAAAGGATATCGTTAACATACATGATGGTGATCGTGCCTACTGGCCGTCATCACCGAGTATTGGCTGGGGACATAAAGAAAGCTTGCTGAATGGTGATTCACACTACTGGGGTGTTTGGTGGGGAATGGAACCTTTCGAAAATTACAATATAAAAGTAGGACGCTTTGTAAGCGAGTATGGCTTTCAGGGAATGCCCAACTTAAACACACTCATTAAGGTTGGTTTATTCCCAAAGCGGAATAAAAAAGATATTATCTATGAGGACACATATGCCTCGGATATTTATCCTCACAATATTGACTCCACCGTGTTAAATGCTCATCAAAAACATCCAACAGGGTTTCGAACGATTAACACCTATATGGCACGTGATTACAAGATCCCGCAACATCGAATTGAACACTACACCTACGTATCGCAACTACTACAGGCTGATGGGATGCGAACAGCCATTGAAGCGCACCGGAGAAATAAGCCTCATTGCATGGGAACACTCTACTGGCAATTGAACGATTGCTGGCCGGTAACATCCTGGAGCACCATTGACCACAACAACATTTTTAAAGCAGCACACTATCAAGTAAAACGGTCTTATAAAGATATCATTCTATCTATCGTTGAGAGAAACGACTCTATACATATTTATGCCATATCCGACCTTTCACACAAAATTGAAAAAGCAGAATTAGGACTAAGTCTGTACAACTTTGTAGGAAATGTATTATGGTCGAATTTTAATGCAATACAAATAGAAGGCAACTCCTCCGCTGTCATTTTTTCTATAGATAAGAATACGATCAAAAACTTTGATCTAAACAAAATTTATTTAAAGTCAGAATTAACTATTCTGGATGGATCCGTAAGTACAGCAAGTGATATTCACTACTTTGTAAAACCAAAAGAGTTGAAATTAAAGAAACCCAATTATACAATTACACAAAGTACTTGTAAGCAAGATCACTCAGAAGCATTACAGTGCTTTACAATAAAAACCGATGTACTTATTAAGAATGCGATGATCAGCATTGATGGCACTGACCTGAATTTAAATGATAATTTTTCGGATATTCTTCCCAACGAACCCAGAACCTATTATTTACCCAACAACATCAAAATAAAAGATCTTAAGAAAAAAATAAAGATCGTATCTTTAATTGACACTTTGTAATCATGAAAAAACGCATTCACAACTATATAACAATACTATTCTTATTATTTTTCTGTGCCACACATGCCCAAAAAATAAATTACTCTACCTATGTAAACCCCTTCATCGGAACAGGAGGACATGGCCATACGTTTCCGGGAGCAACAGTCCCTTTTGGAATGGTGCAGCTCTCTCCTGACACACGCATTGATGGAAGCTGGGATGGATGCAGTGGTTATCATCATAGCGACTCGATCATTTATGGCTTTTCACACACTCATTTAAGCGGCACAGGATGCAGTGATTATGGTGATATTGCATTAATGCCCATGACAAAAAAACCGGATGTTGTGATAAACAATTATGAAAGTAAATTTTCG
>JAEUTU010000002.1 GCA_016786925.1 Bacteroidia bacterium | reverse complement strand
AATCTAAAAACAAAAAATTATGGAGCAATTAGGACAGTTTATACCCTTGATATTGATCATTGTGGTGTTTTATTTTTTTATGATCCGTCCTCAATTAAAAAAGGCGAAAGAACAAAAGAAATTTCGTGAGAACTTAAAAGTGGGTGACAAGATCGTTACCATTGGTGGAATTCATGCAAAAGTTTCCGAAATACAGGATACAACACTTATGATCACTGTTGAAGGTGGTGTAAAATTAAAGATCGAAAAGAGTGCCGTTTCAATGGATTCTTCTTCATTGATCGGTGCCGATCAGAAATAGAATTTTTCACAATTGGATTTATAGCGTTGTGGTTTACTGCAACGCTATTTTTTTGTACTTTTAGTTGATCAATGACACAGACATTTATCCGTTTTTTTAGAAATGATAAAAGCAAACAGCCTGTTAAGCTAAACAGACGTGTGATCACGTTCCTTTTTTGTCTTTTACTATCAGGCTTTTTTTGGCTGCTCATGATGCTCTCGAAGGAGTACACGATCAGCGTGAGTTTTCCTGTTAATTATGTGAATGTGCCGGCAGATAAAGTTTTAAGCAGCGAATTGCCTGAAAAGATCGAAATGGAGATATCCTCCCGTGGCTTTAGTTTGCTGTTCTATAAATTGCGCCAGATAACAAAAACGGTTTCATTGGATCTGAAAGATGCACGTCCTTTACCTGTTAAGAACCATTATTTTTTGTACACGAATAATGGTGTAGATAAAATTCGAGCTCAATTTGCCAGTGGAATAAAAGTGATCAAAGTACAGCCCGATACCATTTTCCTGAATTATAATAAGAAGATCATCAAACGTGTACCTGTTAAGGTGGATTGTGATCTTACCTTTGCGGATCAATATCAGCTGGCGGATAGCATTCAAGTAAATCCGGCTTTTATTACCATTTCAGGCGCGGTAGATGTGGTTGAGCCTGTTTCTTATGTAATAGCTCAGCCTCTATCCATGAAAGGGATCAGTAAAACAGAAAAAGTAAGTGTTGCATTGTATCACGATAAGAAACGGGGTAAGATAGAATATTCTACCGATAAAATAGAGCTGATCATTAGGGTGCAAAAATTCACTGAAGCAAGCATTGAATTGCCAATTGAGGTGGAGAACTTGCCTATAGGATATTCCTTAAAAATGTTTCCTGACAAAGTGCAGGTAAAATATAATGTAGCGTTTGATAATTATGAAAAAATAAGTGCTTCCGGCTTTAGAGCAGTTATCGATTATAAAAAGATAGAAGAGGGAGATAATAAAGCCAAAGTGCAATTGGTTGAATATCCTAAGGAAATACGTGCCGTTAAGCTCAATCCGGAAAAAGTAGAATACATCATAAAAAAATGATCAAAGTTGGAATTACAGGGGGAATAGGTAGTGGAAAGACTACTGTTTGCAAGCTATTTGAATTGCTTGGTGTTCCCGTATATTATTCCGATACAGAGGCAAAAAAGCTGTTGGACGAGGATGAGGTGGTAAAGCAACAGATCGTAGATCTGTTTGGACATGATGTGATCGATGAAAGCGGTAGGGTAGATAGAAAAAAAATGGCAGCATTGGTGTTCAATAATAAAGAACGACTAGAACAATTGAACACCGTTGTTCATCCTGCAGTAGCTCAGCATTTTGAAGCATGGTATAAAAAACAAACCGCTGTTTTTGTGTTGAAAGAAGCTGCTATTTTGTTTGAAAGCGGTGCTCATAAGCAAGTGGATAAGGTGATCGTTGTGAGTGCCCCGCTCGATCTAAAAGTGGAACGCGTTATGAAGCGTGATAAGGTTGCAGCAGAAGAGGTGTTAAAAAGGATCAATAGCCAAATGGTTGATGAAGAAAAAGTGAAGTTGGCTGACCATGTTATATATAATGATGAGAAAGAGTTGTTAATACCGCAGGTAATAGCTGTTTATCAGCAATTGATAAATTAATTTTTGAGCGTTCAAAAACTTTACTATTTTAGTTGAAAATTAAAACTATCTATGGAAAATCAAGGAAATACAAATTCGGGAACACAACAACAATTTGCTCAACAGTTTGGCGGACAAAATCTTCCTAACTCAACAGCGGTATTGGTATTAGGTATCATCTCTATTGTAGCATGTTTTTGTTACGGGATCATCGGGATTATTTTAGGGATCATTGCATTGGTCTTAGCTTCAAAAGCGAATACCTTGTATCAACAAAATCCTGGAATGTACACAGAAGCGTCTTTTAAAAATTTAAAAGCAGGTAAAGTTTGTGCCATCATTGGATTATGTTTGTCTGCTTTGTACCTTATTTTTATAATTGTTTACATTGTTATTCTTGGCGCAGTATTCTCTTCAATGCCATGGGAAATGATGTCGCATTAATCAGAAAATAAACTAATTTCAAAGAGGACTTTTTGTCCTCTTTTTTTTTGAATGGAAAAAGTAATTCATTGGCTGGAATCACACATGATGGCATGCCCCTATAAGGCGTGGTTGCATGTTGATTGTCCGGGTTGTGGTATGCAGCGCTCTGTGATCGAATTGCTGAAAGGTAATTTCTATGAGAGCTTTTTGCTTTATCCGGCTCTTCTGCCTATTTTTTTTACCTTCTTTATTACTTTTTTGCATCTAGTGTTTAAATTTAAGAATGGAGCCGATTGGATAAAGTATTCCTTTTTTATTTCTGTTGCTATCATAACTATTAACTTTGTTGTAAAGCTATTTTTGTAAGATGAAGATCTTTTCACGTGAACAGATAAGACAAGCGGATGCATATACGATACAGCAGGAGCCTGTTTCTTCTATCGACCTGATGGAGCGTGCTGCCTTATCGGTCGTGAATTGGATCGAGGAAAAATTTGATAGCACTACACCGGTATGTGTCGTTTGTGGTTTGGGTAACAATGGTGGTGATGGATTGGCTGTTGCGCGATTATTAAAAGAAAAAGGTTTTTCTGTAGATGTGTTTATTTTAATGCATTCTTCTTCCAGGTCGGATGATTTTACGGTCAATCATAAAAGATACATTAAGATAGTAACTGCAAAAGAGTTACATACTTTAGAAGAGTTCAAAAGAAATTTTTCTATTGCTCCCGATGCTATTCTTGTTGACGCGATAATTGGTTCCGGTTTAAATAAGCCAGTGGAGGGATTTTTAGCTGATTGTATTCAGCATCTTAATTCATTGCAGCATATTAAAATTGCTGTTGATGTTCCATCCGGTTTGTTTTGTGATCAATTAAATGCCAAAGAATCTATTGTTTTACAGGCTACCTATACACTTAGTTTTCAGTTCCCGAAACTGGCATTCATGTATCCTGAAAATGCGAATAAGGTAGGTGAGTTCTCTCTATTAGATATTGGCTTGAGCGAAACTTACATTGATCAAACACCGACTAACCGTTATTTTATCTTGAAGAAGGATGTTCTCACTTTTTTGAAACAGCGCTCATCCATTGCTCATAAAGGGAATTTCGGACATGCTTTATTGTATGCCGGTTCGTATGGAAAGATGGGAGCTGCAGTACTGGCTGCAAGAGCTTGTATGCGATCGGGTGCGGGTTTGTTAACGGTCAGGGTGCCACAATGCGGATATGAGATCATGCAAACAAGTATTCCGGAAGCGATGGTCTCTGTCGATCCTGAGTCCCATTTTCTGGCAGAGTATATTCATACAGATAAGTATAATGTCATTGGTATTGGGCCTGGTATTGGTGTGGAAAAGGAAACTCAGAATGTGTTGAAGTTATTGATTCAGAATACGAATTGTCCATTGATATTGGATGCTGATGCGATCAATATATTAGCGGAGAACAAAACCTGGTTGTCCTTTTTACCTTCAAATACGATCCTTACACCACACCCGAAAGAATTTGAACGTTTGGTTGGTCCTTCTTCGAATAGTGAAGAGCGCATTCAAAAACAAATTGAATTTTCTTTAAAATATAATGTGTTCGTAGTACTAAAAGGGGCGCATACCAGTATTTCATCACCTCAGGGTGATGTGTTCTTTAATTCCACAGGCAATCCCGGTATGGCGACAGCAGGCAGTGGCGATGTGCTGACAGGGATCATTACTTCCTTATTAGCACAGCAATATACACCAATTCAGGCTGCCATTCTGGGCGTTTATTTACATGGATTAGCAGGCGATCTTGCTGCTAAAAAAATTAGTATGGAGGCAATGATTGCTTCTGATATCGTGGATAATTTACCCGATTCTTTCCTTTTTTTGATGGAATAGACTTTTTGTAATGGTCTATTTTATTGAGTTTTATGTTAAAATTTCATTTTTTTTCATTTTGCTAAAAAAGTTAGCAATTTGTATTATTTCTCTTTCTACTTTTGGAGTGTTGAATGATTGATCGTTCTTTGAATAAACAAACCATTTATTAACGTGTTAATAAAATACAAGCTATTCGTTTTTAATTCAAACAATAGAAAAGTAGCTTTGATAACACAATATGGCAAATCATACAACAAAATGGAAAGCAGGAGATAAAGCTCCTGATTTCAAAGGAAAAGATCAAAATGGAAAATTAATTTCATTGAAAGATCTGAAAGGTAAAAAAGTGGTTCTTTATTTTTATCCGAAGGATGATACTCCCGGGTGCACTGCACAAGCATGTAATCTGAGAGACAATTACTCTTTATTAAAGAAAAAAGGATATGTGGTGATCGGAGTGAGTGCTGATTCCGAAAAGAAACATCAGAAATTCATTGAAAAGTACGATCTGCCTTTCCCATTGATCGCTGATGAAGAGATGGAGATCATCAAAAAATACGATGTGTGGGGCGAGAAAAAATTCATGGGAAAAACATACGATGGGATCATCAGAACAACATTTGTGATCGATGAAAAAGGGAAGTTAGAAGAGGTGATCACAGATGTAAAAACAAAAGAACACACAGCACAAATTATTTAGATTTATACGCAGTACATTATATTATTTTGTAACCATAAACTATACATATCATGAGCAAAGAAACCAAAGAATCAAAAGCAGCAAAAGAGATCAATAAAGAAAAATTAAAAGCCCTACAACTTACAATTGATAAGTTGGAAAAAACATATGGTAAAGGTGCCATCATGAAAATGGGTGAAGCTGCAGTAGAAAATGTAGAAGTAATTCCTACCGGATCTTTAGGGCTTGACATTGCTCTTGGTATTGGAGGTTTACCCAAAGGAAGAATTATCGAGATCTACGGACCTGAATCTTCAGGTAAGACAACTTTAACGATCCACGCGATCGCTGAAGTGCAAAAAGCAGGAGGAATAGCTGCATTCATTGATGCAGAGCATGCCTTCGATCGTTTTTATGCAGAAAAATTAGGCGTAGATACTGAGAATCTATTGATCTCTCAACCGGATAATGGTGAGCAAGCATTGGAAATTGCCGAGAATTTGATCCGCTCAGGTGCGATCGATATTATCGTGATCGACTCGGTAGCGGCATTAACTCCAAAAAGCGAAATAGAAGGGGAGATGGGTGATTCGAAAATGGGATTACAAGCGCGTTTGATGTCACAAGCATTACGTAAGCTTACCGGTACGATCAATAAAACAGGCTGCTGTTGCATTTTTATCAATCAGTTGCGTGAAAAAATTGGTGTTATGTTCGGGAACCCGGAAACAACTACCGGTGGTAATGCTCTAAAATTCTATGCATCTGTTCGTTTGGATATTCGTAGAATTGGTCAGTTAAAAGACGGAGAAAATGTGGTAGGTAACCGTACCCGTGTGAAAGTGGTGAAAAACAAAGTTGCTCCTCCTTTCCGTCAGGTTGAATTTGATATCATGTACGGTGAAGGTATTTCTAAAGTAGGTGAGATCATTGATCTTGGTGTAGAACATAATATCATTAAGAAAAGTGGTTCCTGGTTCAGTTATGGCGATACAAAATTAGGGCAGGGTCGTGATTCCGTGAAAGCATTATTCAATGATAATCCGGAATTGATGGAACAGATCGAAGCGAAGATCCGTGAAGCCTTGAGCTCAACTCCTGCGCCACAGGTTGAAATGGCATAAGCCACAGGTTATTAAATTTATTTTATTGTCGTCCCCATTGCAATGTATTTTAAACATTGCACCTGTGGGACGACATTTTTTTTTACTTTTATAGCATTATGAAAAAGATCATTTACTCACTTCTCTTTTTATCTACCATTACATTTTTTATTTCCTGCGGCAACGAAGGAGAAAAAGTAGTAGATAATGTTAAAAAGGATTCTGCTCAGGTGAATACACCTGAAGAATTGGCAAAACTGAATGAAGCCATAGAAAAGGATCCGAACAATGCAGATCTTTTGCATCAGCGTGCGCTTTATTTTTTGGATAAGCAGGAAGTGAATGATGGGATTTTGGATATGATCAATGCCTTGAATATTGATAGCTCTAAATCCGAATATTATGTCACAATTTCTAATTTATACTTTATTGGTAACAAAACAGGCAAATCAAAATTGGCGCTTGAAAGAGCTATTGCTCTTGACGAAAAGAATGTAGAAGCCATAATGAAACTGGCGGAATTATACTTGTATGTAGCACAGCATGATAAGTCTATCGAGTATTTGAACAAGGCTCTGAAGATCGATATGTATAATGCGAAGGCTTATTTCATGAAAGGAATGAATTTTAAAGAAATGAAAGATACAGCTAAAGCGATCAGTAGTATGCAAACTGCTGTTGAGCAGGATCAGTTGTACTATCAGGCATTTATGCAGTTAGGGATATTGTGTGCAGCAAAGCATAATCCTTTAGCAGTTCAATACTATAAAAATGCGATCCGCTTGAATGCAAAAAGTTCTGAAGCATGGTATGGCCTGGGTAAACATTATCAAGATGAAGAAGATTATGCCAACGCATTATCTACCTATAAATCATTGTTGGATATTGAGCCAAATAAAAATGCACATTATAATACAGCCGTGATCCATTTGATCAATACAAGAAAGTATGATCTTGCTATCGCACATTTTTCCGATGCTATTAAGATCGATCCTAAATATGTGGATGCGTATTATGGACGTGGAGTTACCTATCAAAAGATAGGAGATAAAACCAATGCAATTGCTGATTTTAGATCTTGTTTGGCACTAACACCGGAATACGAACCGGCTAAAATTGAATTACAAAAAATGGAGTGAAATAATCCCTATTGCTCTTTGTAATGATATTCTTTTAGCAAAAGATCAATATCTTTCATGAGTTGATCTATCTCTAAGGAATCGGTTCCATCATAATAACCTCTTATTCTTTTCTCTTTGTCTATCAGAGCAAAATTTTGGGTGTGAATAAAATCGTCAGGACCGCCATTTCCCTCTTGTGCATCCAATAAATAGCCTTGACGGGCGATCTCGTATAATTTTGCTTTTTCTCCCGTAACCATCATCCACTGTTTACTGTCAGCATTATGCTTAATGGCATATCTTTTCAATTGTTCAACCGTATCAATTTCAGGATCTACTGTATGTGATAAAAATTTCACTTCTGCATTTCCTTGAAATTTACGTGTTACCCGTTCCATTTGAGTACTCATGATCGGACAAATGCTGTGGCAGGTAGTAAAAAAGAAATCAGTCACATATACAGCATTTTCAAAATTCTTTTCTGTTACCGTATTTCCATCCTGATCAATAAAGCTGAAGCCAGGAATGGTATGAAAGATCGTGTCGGTTTTTCCGTTCTTTGATTCATAGCTTTTCTCTCCGAAAATAGGCAGGTAACGGATAGGCTTCTTCGTATCATGGAAGAAAAAGGCATAAATAAAAACGGCCAATGCCAGAACCAGTAGTGCTACATTTAAAAATTTTATTTTCATTGTTTGGTGATGGTTTCAATCTCAGTTTTTAAAAATTTGTAATTCAATTTCTTTTCGAAGAAATGCTTTACATTTTTTTTGTTGTTAATGATCACTGTGGCGGGTAGTGCCCCGCTCCATTCATTAGCTATTTTGGGAATAAAATAGTCTGCGTTGCTTTCATCCAAAAGCTGTATTTCCGAATAGATCTTCTTTTTGTTTGCAAAAGGCTTCACCTTTGTTTCCATATCTTCTTTGAAATCCATGGTAACCAATAACACTTTGACCTTTTCATCTTTGTAGGTTTTTGAGATACTGTCAAAATCGGGGAGTTCTTTCACACAGGGAGCACACCACGTTGCCCAAAAATTGACGATATAAGTGGTGTCGCTGGAATTATAGATCCGTTTTTCCAAATCTCCCACCTTAATAACGGGAATATTTTGAGAAAAACTATAGAATGAAATTAAGATAAAAAATAGGAGGATGCGTTGCTTCATTGACTCTGTTTGATGAATACAAATTTACTAACAAAAATGACACCAAGCTGTTTTCTTTTCTGCATTTCAGTGAGATAGATATTTTAAATTATTTATGATTGTGTTTGCTATTTTTTTATAATTTTAACCTTCAATTAACAAATGGCAAACGGTTTTGTAGATCCATATAAGATTATTGCTCCTGCGATCAGTACAGCAGGGGTTTACTACTTTACTACCGATAGTGATGTAAACTATGAGGTGCGTTTTGGAAGACGTCAGGATAATATCTTACATGCAACGATCGTGTTTGGGGTAACAAATGATGAATATGAAGGGGAGGAGTATACTGTTACGAATAAAGGAGAGTTATACAGAGTAATGACCACCATTGTTGATGTCGTGAAAATGTTCATGAAAGAACATCCGAAAATGATCGCCTATGAGTTTACCGGATTAGCAAAAGAAGGAGAGTCGGAAGATAAATTAACATCCCGTATCAATCTTTATAAACGCTATTTACCAAGAATTTTTGATAAGGAGTGGAAGTTTGATTATTCCAAAGGAAATACCATCACGGTAACACGTGTTAAATAAAAAGCCTCCACATTTGCGGAGGCTTTTTTATGGATCATTTTATTTCTTCTTTTCTTTTTCCTTGTCTAGCATTTCAATAATGTTTGCTATTTGCTCACTATCGATACGTTTTGCTTTAATGATCTTGTTCTCATCTAATAGATAGATCACAGGTGTGCTGTAAATATCGTAGATCTTTTTTGTGACGGCTCTTTTGTATTCATCCGGCTCACACACGTTTATCCAATTGAGCTTGTTCTCTTTAATAAATTTCTTCCATTCATTCGGCTTGTCTTCCGTTTCAATGGCATACACCTGAACACCTTTTGCTTTTAGTTTGGTGTTGTATTGTTCAACCAATTTCGGGATCTCTTTTTTGCAATGTCCACAACCGTGATCCCAGAATATCACAACAGTATATTTCGATTTTAGATCATATAGTGGGATATATTTTCCTGTACTGTCGGGCATATTAATGAAAGGCGCTTTCTTGCCGATCAACAATGGTTTTAGTGTATAAGCTCTGTTGGTGATCTTATAAAGTTGAGTTGAATCCACCCAGAATGCTTGTTTCGTAACATAGTATTGTTCCACTAAATGAACAAATACGGCATCCATTCCCATGATGTTGGAACTTTCATAATTGTAGGTCAACCAGTACACTACATATTTGAATGCTTCTTGATTGGCTTTTGCTTTCCCAATGATATAGTCGGCAGAAGCATTGATGGAATCAACGTAATCGGGACCTTGAGCCGTTAATTTTTCCATATATTGTTTGATCTTTGGATGGAATATCGGGGTGCGAAGCATACGATCGTCCGAGAAATCAATATTGTCCCAGAAATGTGCTTTGTAATATCTGTAAGCAAACGTGCTGTCTTTTTTTCCATTCGCTAAAATGGGTGCTTCCGGTATTTCCGGATCCTGCATAGCTTTCATGAGCTTGGCAACAAAGCTCTTTGGATGGTCTTTTTGAAGATTATTACGATAGTTCTTTACTTCTTCATCAATTGCCGTAATTTTATCCTGAATGGTTTTGGTCGAATCTTTGGCTTTTACCTTTTTTAATTGTTCGCGTAAAGGTTCGATCTGTTTTTGCTTGGAAGCCATGAATGTTTGATATTCATAAAAGATCTTGTTCTCTTCCGATCCTTTTACTTTCATGGTTTTTATATAATCGGCTGTGTCGGCTTCCAGCGAAAAGTGTTGTTCTTCATCCATTACAAAGTCGAAGTATCTTTTGCTTGGAGGAACAAATAAGTAGATTCCCTGGTCCCATTTGGTCTCTCCTTTAAATACAACTTCGCCTTTAATGACTTTTGCAGAATCTTTGATGTATTGTTTTTCGCCATAATAATTGGCTAAAAGACAGGTGCTTCCTTCGGGAATTCCTTTCGCAACGATCTTAATATTATATCCTGGTTGTGGTTCTCCTGCAAATAAGGACGCAGGAATTAAAAAGAGTAATAATGAACGCATCATAGATGTAATCATAGAGTATTTTTGTATTAGAGATTATTTTTTTGAATTTGGTTGCTCATTACGTGAAACAAATTCCATTTCTGCTGTAACAATGATCTGTTTTTCCACAACTTTCACGCCACAATTTTTAGGGTAGGTGTATAGTTTTTTCTGAGTATTGTCGGGCATATCGAACACCATTTCCGTTCCCATAGTAAGTGGTCCTTCAAATGTAAAAGGTGTTTCGAAATATTTCTTCAAATTCACATCCCATAAATGTCTGCTTTTACCAAAAAACATAATATTGAGGGGAAAAAGAGCTTCTGTGATCTCAATGTAAATAAGGTTAGTGCTGGGCTCATAACAAATCTCTACGTTCCCGGTTACTTTTGTCTGATAGCTGTAGGAACCGACCGTTACTTTGACATCCGTTATAAAATCAGCCTTATTATTGTGCAGTTTTATCTGAGGATTGATTAATTTCCAGTCGTAGGTGCCATCAATGAACATAAAAGAGTAGGAGGAAGTGCCTTTGATCTCACCCATTGCTTTGAAAAGCTTGTTGAGCATTGATTCCTGGATAACAACGGTGAGGTCAGTACTTTGGGCTCTAATTGATTGTAAGGCAGTAATTTGTATTAATATGATAATAATGAATTTGCGCATTGGGAGAATAAAAAAACAGTCAAATTTAATGATTATAAAGGCTTCAAAACCTAATTTCTTAAAAGAATTCTGTTTTGAAAGAGCAAAAAATCTTTATTATATTTGCGTTAATAAACTATAAACCCTAACCAAATTTAAAATGAAAAAAATCTACACTTTAATTGCCGGTTTGTTCATTGCCGGAGTATCTTTTGCACAAGATACGATCCTATTCGAAGATTTCGAATTAACCCGTTTTTATGACACATTGTTGATCAATGATGGAAATCCTCCACCAGCAAACACAGTGGATGCTAATTGGTATTCTTATGATGCTGATGGTATTCCTGATGCTTCAGGCGGAAGCCGTCCCGATGGTTGGTTTGCTGTTCAGCCTTGGGCTTTAGTTGACCAATACGAGACTGTATATGGAGATGTTAGTAATCCTGATACAAACACTACTATTGCAGCTAACTCATGGAATAATAACGGAGAGAGTGCAGCAGGTGCTGAGTTCAACTGGTTGATCACTCCAAGTGTTCAATTGGGTGCTCATGACACATTGTTTTGGAAATCAGCTCCATTCCAAACTCCTCGTTATTTGGATGGTTACAAAGTAAAGATCTCTACTACTGATAACAGTGATTTGAGTTTCAATACTACTTTGTTCAACGCAGCTGAAATGACTGCTACAGGTAGCGATACAACGTTCTCTACATTTACATTCTCAGGTGGAACTCCAACTCCATTTGTTCACGGACAAGATGGTAACTACATCGAGTTTGCTTCCGGTGCTAATCCGGTTCATAACGGTGAATTACGTCCATTCTCTATTCCATTAGATGCGTACGCAGGTCAAAAGATCTTCATCGCTTTCTTACATGATTCTCACGATGATAACTTGATCGAGTTAGATGACGTTATGATCCGTGGTAACCACGCTGTAGGTATCAATGAGAACAAATTAGACCTAGGTTTAAATTTATTCCCAAATCCTGCAACAGACAATGTTCAAGTGAACTACGAATTGTCAGCTGAAACAACTGTTACTATTACTGTATATGACTTAACCGGTAAATTGGTTAACACGATCAGCAAAGGTAACCAGGCTCAAGGCCGTCATTTTGCTTTCATCAACACTGCTGAAATGGCAAAAGGTTTCTATACTGTAACTGTTCAAACTACAACAGGAATCAGTACTGCTAAATTGATCGTTAAATAATATTGATATTCAATAAATTAGGCTCTGTGAAAGTAATTTCACAGAGCTTTTTTGTTTTATGGATTTTGTGTATATTTGTGTGTAACAAAACCCAATAAAATATTCACATGAAAAAACTTTACACTTTAATTGTAGGCTTATTTATAGCCAGTGTATCTTTTGCACAAGATACGATCCTATTCGAAGATTTCGAATTAACCCGTTTTTATGACACATTGTTGATCAATGATGGAAATCCTCCACCAGCAAACACTGTGGATGCTAACTGGTATTCTTATGATGCAGATGGTATTCCTGATGCTTCCGGATCTAGCCGTCCTGATGGTTGGTTTGCGATCCAGCCTTTTTCAACTGTAGATCAGTACGAAACTGTTTATGGTGATGTTAGTAACCCTGATACGAATACTTGTATTGGTGCTAACTCTTGGAATAACAATGGTGAAGGTGCTGCAGGTGCTCAATTTAACTGGTTGATCACTCCAAGTGTTCAATTAGGTGCGCACGATACTTTATTCTTTAAAGCAGCTCCACGTCAAACACCACGTTATTTAGATGGTTACAAAGTAAAGATCTCTACTACTGATAACAGTGATTTGAGCTTTGGAACTACTTTGTTCAACGCAGCAGAGTGTATCTCTTTAGGTTCAGATACAACTTTCTCTACATTTGGTTTCTCAGGTGGAACTCCAACTCCATTTGTTCACGGACAAGATGGTACATATATTGATTTTGCAGGTGCGGTAACAAATCCTGCACACAGAGGTCAATTACGTCCATTCTCTATTGCATTGGATGCGTATGCAGGTCAAAAGATCTTCATTGCTTTCTTGCATGATTCTCACGATGATAACTTAATGGAATTAGATGACGTTATGATCCGTGGTGATCACTCAGTTGGTATCAATGAGAACAAATTAGATTTAGGTTTAAATTTATTCCCAAATCCTGCAACAGACAATGTTCAAGTAAACTACGAATTGTCAGCTGAAACAACTGTTACTATTACTGTTTATGACTTAACCGGTAAATTGGTTAACACTATCAGCAAAGGTAACCAGGCTCAAGGCCGTCATTTTGCTTTCATCAACACTGCTGAAATGGCAAAAGGTTTCTATACTGTAACTGTTCAAACTGCAACAGGAATCAGCACTGCTAAATTGATCGTTAAATAATAAGATCAATTAAGATCAAATAAAAAACTCCCGCCAAATGGCGGGAGTTTTTTATTTTAGAAATGAAAGTTGGCGCCCAAAGTTAGAGGAGAAAACCGTATGTTTTTAATATACTCTCCTGTATTGTGTTCCTGATAAATGGATTTGAAATAAAAAACACTTCCTACATTTAATGATAGCTTATTCTTGAACAAATAACGCTCAAAAGAAATACTTAAATAAGGTGTTATCCTGTTAAAACTGAGTCTGTCTTTACGGGGATTTGTATCGTAGGTTTTTAATATTACAGTTTCAGTTACCGGTGGCGCATTGCCTGTGTAAACGTAATAGAATTTGTAATCTTTTGTTTCTTCATGGATTTCTGAATAAATAAAATCAAAATTTACACCTGCTTCAAAATGAGCTTTAAAAAATTTGGTGTAATTTAATTGAGCGCTTACAAATAGCGGAATACCTATGTATTTATAGGTGATAGCGCTTCCTATTGTGTGAGACCAAGTTGTATCATTCTCTGTTTTTAAGGTATTACCATTTATGCCAGGGAATCTTTCTTTTGTATGATTGACTCCCGTTCCTAAAACTATGTATTTACCTAGCCCTTTTTTAATACGTAAAGTGTGTATGTCAAAAATATTGTTGTTTGAATTATTTCTAATTCTGTTTTTAAAAGATTGAAAATCTATGATTTTTATATTGTTATTGGAAAACTCGGTGAATTGATGTTTAATAAAAGTAAATGCAGTTGTTTTATATTCAATAGAAAAAAGGCTGTCTGTACCATCCTTTGATATGAGTGTGGAAGTGCTAAATAGAAATGAGAAAATAAAAACAGCTTTTTTTAAATACATTTCATTGTAGAATTAAAATCATGCTTCTCTTCAAATGTACAGAAAAATGTTGTTTTTGTTTTATTTATTGTTTCAGAAATGAAAGTTAGCGCCCAGAGTTAGAGGGGAAAACCGTATGTTTTTTATATACTCTCCGGTATTGTGTTCCTGATAAAAGGATCTGAAATAAAATACACTTCCTACAGATAATGATAATTTGTTTTTATACAAATAACGTTCAAAAGATATGCTTAAGTATGGTGTTATCCTGTTAAAGCTAGCTCGGTCTTTACGAGGATGTGTTTCGTAGGTTTTTATTAAATAGGTTTGTCTAACAGGGGGAGCGCTTCCGGAATGTACAGTTACATATTTAAGATCTTTTGTTTCTTCATGAATTTCTGAATAAATAAAATCAAAATTGATTCCTGCTTCAAAATAAGCTTTAAATGATGGTGTATAATTTAATTTTGCACTCACAAAAACGGGAATACCAATGTATTGATAGGTAATAGTTCCAAAAATGCTATGATACCAAACAGTATCCCCATCGATCTTTTCCATGTTCGAATGAATACCTAATATTTGTTCTTTTGTATAGCAAGTTCCGGTTCCTAATAGTAAAACATTTCCGAATTGTTTTTTGATTCGAATACTATGATTATCAAAGAGGTAATTTGTAGATTCTTCTTTTATTCTTGTTCCTTTACCACGGTTTGAATAATTTGGAAGTAAGTTCGAATATCCTATAAATTCATAATTTATAAAAGTAAGGCCGGTTGCTTTATATTCAATAGTAAAAAGGCTGTCAGTACCAACCTTTGATATGAGTGTGGAAGTGCTTAAAAGAAATAAAAGTATAAAAACGGCTTTTTTAAAATGCATTTCAGTATTGAATTAACATTTTACTCCTCTTTAAACTCAGAGATAAAGTGGAATTTAATATCCGGATTTTTTTCTTCGGCCATTTGTAATGCCCATGCGGATTCTGCAAGGAACACCGGACGGCCATCTTTATCGGTTGCCATGTGATGAGCTTTCTCGAAAATAAAATCGTCCAGTTTTTTCTTATCCTTGCTGCTGATCCAGCACGCTTTATACAAGGAGATACTCTCATAATCGCAGGAAGCAGAATACTCGCTTCTTAAACGATGCTGAATAACTTCAAACTGAAGTGCTCCCACTGTTCCCAGTACTTTTCTATTGTCGGTACGTTTGGTGAACAACTGTGCCACACCTTCATCAGTTAACTGCTCCAAGCCTTTATTCAGCTGCTTGGTCTTCATTGGATCTTTATTCACCACATAACGGAATAATTCCGGTGAGAACTGAGGAATACCTTTGAAATTGAATTTTTCTCCTTCTGTTAGTGTATCACCGATCTTGAAATTGGAAGAGTCATATAAACCAATGATATCTCCGGGGTATGCTTCATCCACCACATTTTTATCCTGTGCCATAAAAGCGGTAGGATTGGAGAATTTCATATTTCTATTATCACGCACATGGTAATAGTTTTTGTTCCGCTCAAATTTTCCTGATACAATGCGTAAAAACGCAATACGATCGCGGTGCTTAGGATCCAAATTCGCATGGATCTTAAACACAAATCCACTGAAATTCTTGTCATCGGGATTCACTTCTCTGGTATCCGTATTTCTTCCTCTTGGTGCCGGTGCGATCTCAATAAAGGAATCCAATAATTCGCGAACTCCGAAATTATTTACCGCGCTACCAAAATAAACAGGCGATACCAGTGCTTCTAAATATTCTTCTTTGTCAAATTTCGGATAACCTGCCTCTAATAATTCTACATCATTACGAAGTGTATTCGCATAATCTTCACCTATTAATTTATCCAGTGTTCCATCATTCAGATCTTTGATCTCAATGGAGTTTTCCAATGTTTGTTTTTCCCCCGGATTGAATACGGTCAAACTTTTTTCATATAGGTTGTAAACACCTTTAAATGTTTTTCCCATACTGATCGGCCAACTCAAAGGACGAAGGTCGATACGTAATTCTTTCTCTATCTCCTCTAAAAGATCAAATGGATCTTTCCCTTCACGGTCTAATTTATTGATGAACACGATCACAGGTGTGTTGCGCATGCGACAAACCTCTAATAATTTTCTGGTTTGAGGCTCCACCCCTTTGGCACAGTCGATCAACATGATCACACTATCTACTGCAGTAAGCGTACGATAGGTATCTTCAGCAAAATCCTCGTGTCCGGGTGTATCCAGCAAATTGATCTTGATACCTTTGTATTCAAATCCCATTACGGAGGTAGCCACGGAAATACCACGCTGACGTTCGATCTCCATAAAGTCGGAGGTTGTATGTTTTTTTATCTTGTTGGATTTTACCGCACCTGCTGTTTGAATTGCACCACCGAACAATAGTAATTTTTCAGTCAATGTGGTTTTACCGGCATCGGGGTGGGCAATGATACCAAAGGTCTTACGTCTTTCTATTTCTTCTTTTAATGACATGCAGATGTAAATAAAAAACCCCTATCCGTGAAACGGAAAGGGGTTTTGATATTGTAATAACAAATTATTGTTTTTTCTCAGTGATACGAGCAGCTTTTCCGGTAAGTTCACGTAAGTAGAACAAACGAGCTCTACGAACAACACCTACTTTATTTACTTCTACTTTATCAATGTATGGAGAGTGAACAGGGAAAACACGTTCTACACCAACACCGTTGCTCATTTTACGAACTGTGAATGATTCTGTAGCACCGCCATTTTTGCGTTGAATAACAACGCCTTGGTACTGCTGAACACGTTCTTTATCACCTTCTTTAATTTTATAATGTACAGTAACTGTATCACCAGCTTTGAATTTTGGGTGATTAGCTTTTGTTACTAATTGCTCTTCTGCGTATTTTAATAAAGCGTTCATGACTCTTTTTTTTAATAATTAATTGTTAATAACCTCGAAAAAGGACTGCAAATATAGAACATTTTTTTAGAATGGGAAACATTGCCATAAATATTTCTGAAAAAACAGTGGGCTTAATTGTAATTTATTGTTTTTCAGTGCCTTATTTGGTCTTTTCAACCTTGATGATGTTTACCGGACAGTGTTTGGCGGCCATCAGATTATCCTCATATTCATCATCGCCTACCAAAACCGAAAAAAATCCTTTTTTGTCTATGCCCCCCACCAAAGTGCATTTTCCATCCTTGCGAGAGATCCTCCAGCGGTGATGGGCTGCTTCTACACAGGCATTACAGCCAATGCACTTCGCTCTTTGTTGCGTGATCCGGATCATCAGGCATCTACCAGTTTATATAGTTTGTCGGAAGGACGGACTTTTTCTTCCATTTTTACGGTAAAAACAGTGCCTTTTCCGATCTTATCTGCTGTTTTATCTTCCACCCTTATCTCATCCACAAAGGTTTGGACAATTCCGGTGGTTGGACCCGTAACCAGTATTTCATCTCCTAAAGAGAGTGTATGCGATTCTAGCTTAAATTCGGCTACACCTGCATTTTCATAATATTTCAAGCCTTTGCCGATATAGATCTTCTTTTTGGTGGCCTTTGAACCATATTCATTACTCCATTCTCCCATAGTGCGTCCGAGATAATAGCCATCCCAAAAGCCGCGGTTGAATACCGTTGACAAACGTGTTTTCCATTCTTCAAATTTCTCCGGTCCATAAGTGCCATCGTAATAGGCATCAATGGCTTCGCGGTAACATTTGATCACGGTATATACATAATCCGCGCTTCGTCCGCGACCTTCTATTTTCAATACGGTAACACCTGCATCGATCACTTTATCCAGAAAATCGATGGTGCAAAGGTCTTTTGCCGACATGATGTATTCATTGTCGATCTCAAATTCAACACCTTCTTCCTTATCGATCACTACATAATTTCTTCTACAATTTTGAATGCATGCACCACGGTTGGCTGATGCGAAATTGGAGTGTAAACTCAAGTAGCATTTGCCTGAAACTGCCATGCAGAGTGCACCGTGCGCGAAGATCTCCACGCGTACCAACTCTCCGGAAGGTCCTGTGATGTTTCTTCTTTTGATCTCACGGGTGATCGCAGCAACTTGTTTTAAACTTAGTTCACGTGCCATTACCATCACATCGGCATAATCGGCAAAAAATTCGATACTGTCGATATTAGAAATATTGGCTTGAGTGGAGATGTGAACACGAACGCCTGTTTTTTTTGCATAATTGAACACCGCATGGTCGGATGCGATAATAGCATCGATACCATTGTTTTTAGCAGCATCCACGATCGTTTTCATCAAGCTGATGTCGTGATCATAAACGATGGTATTCAGTGTAAGATAACTTTTGAGTCCGTTCTCTTTGCAGATCTGAGCGATCTTTGCCAGATCATCGATGGTAAAGTTGTTGCTGGAGCGAGCCCGCATGTTCAACTGTTCAATACCAAAATAAACGGAGTTGGCGCCTGCTTTTATGGCAGCCATAAGGGATTCAAACGACCCTGCCGGGGCCATTAATTCTACTTTATTTGTTTGCATTTGCAGTATGCATTAATAATTAAGACCGCAAATATCGATTATTTTAAAAAGTAGAAAACTGATATTCGTCAGTTTACAGTAAGCCGAATTGTTTGCAATGATGCACTGCGTGTTTGTAAAGCAGATGTGTCCATTCTTCGAAATTTAATTCTCCGAAAAAAGGATTGGTTAATGTTGCTCCTTTGTTGCTCTCAAAATATTGAATGAAATCCGAAATTGTTGCGTTCAATTCATCAATGGATGCTTGCATCGTGTTATGCTTTGCCGGAGCAGGCGTTTCGGACATTAATGAGTTGGGCGTATTGGGCTTAAATTCTTTATCACTCATGGCGAATGCTTTGAATACATCTACTTTCTCAACAGGAGAGATCAGTTTTTGATTATTCTTTCCTGTTGCGAAGCTGATGGAATCGCTCATGTGTTCCACCATTTGTTGCGCATTCAAAACACCCCAAGTACCTCTTGCATCTGCTTGTAATTTCGCTACTAATGTTGGGAATTCGTTTTTTAAGAAGTTTAATTTGTCCATTATTTCTTTTTTAGTTCTTTGGGAAAGTCTGTTTTGATAATATACACGCCATTCATTGGATTTTCGATTGCATGAGTGTCTCTTAAATAGAAATACAAATGCGTTTCTTTCATCTTTTCATCCACTTGCTTATCGGTTTTCTTCAATAATTTTTTAGAAACTGCAAATTGCATTTTATTTCCTTTTTCTGTGATGCAATCAATCACCGTCATGTCATTGATGTCAAAACTGAATTGTGTATTATCAGGAAAATAGCCCGCCAATGTGTATTGGGTGTTATTCTTTATTTTAAACTCTTTAACGGGTTCCGAAACTTTTAATTCATCTTCCCATAGATGTTTGATATTGTCTTCCGATTCTTCTCCATTGTGAAGGTCATCGGCAAAGCCTTGACTGAATTCGGAATTGACTTGTATAAAGTGGAGGTGTAAATTCATTTTTATTTTAGTTTAGAATCTTTGGCGGCATACCAGGGGTGGATCTCTACGATCAATCTGCCGGCTTTTACCATTGGATCTTCATTGGCTAATTTTTCTGCTTCTTCTTTTGTTGCAACATTATAAACACAAATGCCACGTATCTCACCATTATCCATGAATGGCCCTGCCAGATCCATTTTTCCGGCATCTGCCATTTTGGTGAGATGAGCAATGTGTTGTTCCTGAAGTTTTGCAACGGTTGCAGAATCTTGATCTCTGTTTGGGCCTTTTTTTAGAAAAACCATATAATAGGTTTTCATTTCATACTTTTTCTCGAATTCGTTTTTTTCTTGTGAAAAAAGTAATGAAGCGCTAAGCAGGAACAGTATCAGAAAAAGAATGTTCTTCATGGTTTATTTGTTTTTTGTTTCTTTCCAGGTTTTGTAAATATCCTGTTGTTTCGGACGATCGGGTTCTATCTCTCTCAGTGGCTCACATGGTTTTAATGTTGCTTTACAATCAGCAGGCAGTTGTTGGTACAATTTTGTTCCTTGTGTTTTCCAACTGATCATTTCATCACTTACATCCTTTACAATTTTTGCAGGATTTCCTACTACTACTTTTCGTTCCGGAATAACAGTATTGGCAGGCACAAAACACAATGCTCCAATAATACAATTATCACCGATCACCACATCGTCCATCACCACAGCATTCATTCCTACAAGCACATTTTTTCCAATTGTTCCACCATGAATAATGGCGCCATGGCCAATATGTGCTGCTTCTCTTAATAAAACTGTTGTGCCGGGAAACATATGAATGGTGCAATTTTCCTGTACATTGCATCCATCTTCAATGATGATCTGTCCCCAGTCGCCACGGATAGCAGCTCCCGGACCGATGTACACATCTTTACCGATGATCACATTTCCTGTAACAGTCGCATTTGGATGAATAAATGCGCTTTCATGTATAACCGGTTTGTAACCGTTGAATTCGAATATCATTTAGAATTAAGGATTTAAGGATTTTTGGATTTCATTGTTTTGATACTAGCTGAAAAAATGGAAACCAATTCGTTTGCTTCTTTTATTAATTTGTCTAATTCTTGTATGTCACATTTTATTTCCAACTCTTTGATGAATTCAAGCCAAAACATTGTTTCATCCGCCTCTTCATCAACTACTTTCAATTTGTTTAAGAAATCAGCACCACTTTTTCCTTTACAAACAGCTCTGTAATTTGCTGCAACTGATGATGATGATTTTAGAATTTGATAAGTAATAACATCTACACCTTTACTTTTGGGAAGAGAGTCTACAAACTTAAATATTTGGATTGCAAAATTTTTTGTACGTTGCTTTAGTTGTTCTTTCGTCATACAATTTCTAAATCCTAAATTATCAAATCCTAAATTCTAGCACTTTTCTATAATAACCGCATACCCTTGTCCAACACCAATACACATTGTCACAAGAGCATAACGCTTGTTTTGTTCGTGCAATTCAATGGCTGCAGAGTTGAGAATACGTGCGCCACTCATTCCTAATGGATGTCCTAATGCAATGGCTCCACCATTCGGATTGATACGAGGGTCGTTATCTGCTAATCCCCACGCACGTGTACATGCCAGTGATTGTGCAGCAAATGCTTCGTTCAGTTCAATAATATCAATGTCTTTCATGGTTAGTCCTGCACGCTTAAGAGCCATGTTACTCGCGTCAACCGGACCAATTCCCATGATGCGAGGCTCAACACCTGCAACACCGCTGGAAATAATTTTTGCTAATGGTTTTAAATTATATTTTTTTACTGCTTCATCTGATGCTAATAAAATAGCGGCAGCACCATCATTTAATCCTGATGCATTGCCTGCAGTAACAGTTCCTCCTTCTTTTTTGAAGGCACCTTTTAATTTGGATAAGCCTTCCATACTCGTTTCCGGACGCATGAATTCATCTTTATCAAAGATCTTCGGATCTCCTTTTTTTTGAGGGATCTCAACGGCTACGATCTCTTTTGCAAATCGACCTTTTGCTTGCGCAGCGGCAGCTTTTTGCTGACTCCATAATGCAAATTTGTCCTGGTCTTCGCGACTGATCTTATCTCTATCTGCTAAATTTTCTGCGGTTTCTCCCATCCCATCTACTCCGTAAAGTTCTTTCATTTTCGGGTTGATGAATCGCCATCCAAAGCTGGAGTCGAACATTTGCTGATCGCGACCAAATGCTGAGGATGCTTTTGACATCACCCAAGGACCGCGTGTCATGTTTTCTACTCCACCGGCTACCATTAGATCTGTTTCGCCTATCATGATACTGCGTGCTGCAGCCATGGTTGCCGACAAACCAGATGCACACAAACGGTTTACGGTTTCTCCAGGTACTTGATAAGGCATACCTGCTAATAATAAAGCCATACGAGCCACATTGCGGTTGTCTTCACCGGCCTGGTTTGCACAGCCCATGATCACATCACCAATTTCTTTTTGGTCGATGGATGGATTGCGTTTCATTAATTCTTTCAGCACGAATGCTGCTAAATCATCGGTACGAACAGTTGAAAGTGTTCCACCAAAATTTCCGATCGGAGTTCTAACTCCATTTATGATATATGCGTTTTTCATTTATCTACGAATTACGAATTTTTACTAATTGTCTGTTTTTACTTTTCTTCAGGAAACCATTCCTTACTAGTTCTATATACTGTTCCCTTAAATAAGGCAACAACTTTATTGTTTTGATTGGTAACAGTTATGTGATAGACTCCAACTTTGTTGGAAAGACTCATTTCGTCAGCAATGGCAGTAATTACATCTCCTTCTTTTAATGATTCCGTATGTGATATACTTGTCTCTACTGACACACTCATTCTGCCGTGTGAGTTGGACGCAAAAGCTAAAGCGCTATCTGCTAAGGAGTAGGTGATGCCACCATGTGCAATGGCAAAGCCATTCAACATTTCTTTTCGAATGGTCATTCTTAAAACACATTTGCCTTGTTTTACTTCTAAGCGCTCAATACCTAACCACTGACTGAACCAGTCGTTGTCATACATCTTACCTACGATCTTTTCCGGAAGTGTGTTGTTATCCATTTTTGCTTTCTAGTTAAAAAATCTTTTACCGTCTTTCACCATCATTTTCATTAATACACATGGGCGGTAACGGTCTTCTCCATATAACTCATACATTACTTCTAATGTATTTAATACGTTGGCTAATCCGATCTCATCCGACCATTTTAATAAACCTTTCGGATAGTTTACACCTTTGGTCATAGCCAGATCCAGATCTTCTTTTGTTGCTAATTGTAAATACAATGAGTCAACTGCCTCATTGATCAACATTGCAATTACTCTATTGAAAATGTATTTTCCTAACTCTTCATTCTGTTTTGGTTCAGGAATAGTAGTGCCTTCAGTATAGTTGTAATATCCTCTTCCTGATTTTCTGCCGAATAATTTCGCCTCGAATAATCGCTTTTGTGTTAAACTTGGTTTGAAACGCGGTTCATAAAAGAACTGTTCCCAAACACTTTCTGTTACTTTGTAATTGATGTCATTGCCAATAAAATCCATCAATTCAAATGGTCCCATTTTGAATCCACCATAAGTTTTTAGTGCCCAGTCGATGGTAGCAAAGTCGGCCATACCTTCTTCATAGATGCGAATTGATTCGCCATAGTATGAGCGAGCTACACGATTTACGATAAAGCCGGGAGTGTCTTTTGTAAGCACTGTTACTTTTCCCCAGGAGTCAATTAGTTTTTTTGATTCAGTAGTGATGGCTTCATCCGTTGTGATAGCAGGAATGATCTCTACCAATGGCATTAATGGTGCAGGATTGAAAAAGTGTATGCCGATCACTCTATTTGATTTTTTGCATGCAGAAGCGATAGATGCAATAGATAGGGAAGAGGTATTACTTGCTAAAATGCAATCAGCAGAAAAAATGCTTTCTAGTTCTGAGAATACTTTTTGTTTTACATCCAGATTTTCAATGATGGCTTCAATGATCAATCCGCAGTTTTTGAAATCCTGTAAGTTGGAAGCATATTTGGTTCTTGCAAAAATTTCAGAAGCTGTTTGTTCTGTCAATTTTTGTTTTTCTACTAACTTTTTAAGTGTACTCTCTAAATTACTTTTTGCTTTATCGAGTGCAGCTTGATTATTGTCATAAACAATTACTTCGTGTCCTGCCGTTGCTGCTACTTGTGCAATGCCTGCTCCCATGGCTCCTGAGCCAATTACTCCTATGATGTTTTTCGTTGTTGGTTGTTGGTTGTTTGACATATTTAATTTAGTAATAATACGGAATTTGTTTACTGGTATTAATTTTTACGATCAACAGTTCTCGATACGGTTCATTCCTCACCACTCGAACTGACACTTATAATTTTAATTATTTTACATTGTTCATTTCTAAAATTCTAGCAACGAATAACCAACAACAATAGTTAACAACCTTTAAAAACCGGTTTTCGTTTTTCTAAAAAGGCATTTACACCTTCGTTATAGTCATAGCTTTTAGCTGCTTTTACTTGTTCATTTCCCTCTGCGATCAATTGCTGAGAAAGGTTATTGGTCATGCTTTGGTTTAATAGTTTCTTTGTTAGACCAATTCCAATGGTTGGCATATCGGCCAATGTTTTGGCAATACTTAATGCATCGGTCTGTAAATTGGCATCTTCAGCAACTTTATAGATCATTCCCATTTTTTCAGCATCAGTAGCCATTACTTTGTCACCTAGCATCATTAGTGCTGATGCTTTTCCGAAGCCTATTAATCTTGGCAAAAAGAATGTTCCACCACTGTCGGGGATCAATCCGATTTTACTAAATGCCTGGATGAAAGCAACAGAAGTCCCAGCGATAACCACATCACAAGCTAGTGCAATATTTGCTCCAGCTCCGGCAGCTACACCATTTACAGCACAAACAATTGGTTTTTCAATGTTGCGTATCTTTTCGATGATAGGGTTGTAGTGTTCTCTCACAATGCGTTCAATCCCGGGTCCGCTAGTATCCATTGCTTCCGAAAGATCCTGTCCGGCACAAAAGGCTTTTCCTTCGCCTGTTATTAAAACTGCACGAATATTTTTATCATTATTGGCTTTATCTAATTCAGCTTGCAGCTGCAAAGCCATTTCACGGTTAAAACTATTGAATTTATCGGGACGGTTAAGTGTTAACTTTAGCACACTACCATCAAGTTCAGATTTTATAAATGTCATGATTATTTGATTTTTCAGCAATCAAATATAAGGGCAATTGGCGGATAAAAAAAGTAGTTTATAGGCTGTTACTGAAAGTAATTTTATAGGTAGAGCCATTTGTATTGTTGTAGACTAGTGTGGCATTTATTTGTTCAATAAGTGCATCTAGAATTTCCAATCCTACGGAAGATTTTTTTGTTGATTGTGGTGTGAAACCCGGGCCGCTATCTTTCACGATCAACTCTACCATTTTTTCATTTTCAGATAGTTCAATTTCAATAGTTCCGGTTCCTGTAGCTTTGAAAGCATGTTTGTAAGAGTTGGTTACCAGCTCATTGACGATGAGGGAAAGAGGAATGGCAATGGAAACAGGTAACTCAACATCGTTTATTTTTGGAACAAGTGTTATGCCTTTTGCTTGGTTGGAGAAGGTTTCTGATAAATTTTGTAGTAATTCGTGTAAATACTTTTTGAAATTTACGCTTGAATAGGATTTCGACTGATACAATAGCTGATGAACTGTCGCTATTGAGTTAATGCGGCTTCGAACTTCCTGAAATAGGCCGTGGTGAAATTTATCTTTTGCTTTTTCCGATTGAAGATTTACTAAGCTTGAAACAATGGTCAGGTTATTTTTTACACGGTGATGTACTTCCTGCAGCAGAACACGTTGCTCTTCGAGTAGTTGTTCCAGTTGCATTTTTACTTTTGAGCGCTCATGCGTCTCTACAGCGAGTGATACCATTTGTGTGATCACCAATCCGAATTTTTTTTCATCTTCTGTCCATTTGTGCTGCACTTTGGTGTTTTCAAAACACACCACACCAATGATCTCGCCTTCAATACGCATGGGGATATCCATGAGCGATTCAATATGGTTGGGTTTTAGGTAGATCTCTAATAATTCAGCTGTTTTGGGATTATTGAGTGCATCATGAGTAGCGATCAATTTTTCCGATTCAAAAAGCTTAAAGTATTTGGGCATTGCTACTCGTGGTAGGTCGGACTGAGAAACTAATTTGTGTTTTTCCAGATCATAATTGCCAATGCAATGTATTTGGGAATAATCAGCATTGTATAGCCAGGCATTTACACGTTGAGCATTGATAGCCAGTGCAGCCTTCTCTAGTATCTCGTAGATAGCATCTTCCAGCTTCCCATCACGGATCTTACGTGAGCGAGATAATTCTTCTATGGTATCGAAAAAAGAATTCATTGTTGCTGGTCGGTTATAATTGCCAATTTAGAGTAAAAATATGGCAATTAGTCGAGAAAGTCAAGTGCTAAATGCACTTAAAATAATCAAAAGGCTCTTTGCAGTCCAAACATTTGTACAATGCTTTACAAGCGGTGGACCCAAACTGAGAGATCATCTCTGTATTTTGTGAACCGCATTGCGGGCATTTTAAAACTTTAGCTTTTCCTATCAAGACTCCTTTGTCAACGGTGGAGTGGAGTGGTGGTGCAATTCCGTATTTTCTTAATTTTTCTTTGGCTTCATCTGTTATCCAATCGGTGGTCCAGGTGGGCGAATACACCAATTTTACACTTACTTTGCCGACATTCTTTCCCTTTAATGCTTCCTGTATCTGATCTTCGATGAGTTTCATGGCGGGGCATCCGCTGTAGGTAGGCGTAATGTATACTTCGCAAGTATCATCTTTTATTTCCACCCGTTGAAGTATGCCAAGATCTTTGATGGTGATCACAGGAATTTCCGGGTCAGGAATTTCTGAGAGAATGTCGTATATCTGTTGTTCGTTTAACATAGCTTGTCTGGTATAACAAAAATAAATCCTCCAATGTTTAGCAAAGGAGGATTCATAATTATTGGTTAAGAAAGATTACCATTTTGCATCCGGATATGCACGTTGTAAGTATTGCATTTCCGCTAAAATATATCCTAAACTTTCGGTATGAACTCCTTTTCTGCTTCCTGTTTGCATGTATGTATCTGCAGGAACCGTTAATGTTGCTTCCAATAACACTTCTGTCATGATCTTTTTCCAGCGTGCCTTTAAGCTGTTCAGGTCAACTGCAATTCCTTCTTTAATAAGAATAGCATCTACTTCATTCATTTCAAATAACTCACCGGTGTACATCCAGATATCGTTGAATGATTTTTGAATACGTTGATGACTTTCTTCTGTTCCATCGCCCAAACGAAGTGTCCAGTCGGTAGCGAATTTTAAGTGATATTTTACTTCCTTCACTGCTTTTGCTGAGATAGCAGCAATGGTCTCATCTTTTGATTTTACCAATTCTTCGTATAAACAAATATCGAATGCCGACATGATCAATTGGCGGGCAATGGTATATCCAAAATCACCGTTTGGTAATTGTACGATCAGGTTGCAAAGAAATTGACGTTCTCCACGTTTGTATGCTAAGTCATCTTCTGTTCTTCCTTTTCCTTCTACTTGTGCTGCGTATTTAAGCATAGCATCGGCACGTCCGATCAGATCCAGTGCCATGTTTGTCATGGCGATATCTTCTTCCAATAAAGGACCTTTGCTGCTCCATTCTGAAAGACGATGACCAAGGATCAAGGCATTGTCGCCAAGGCGAAGTGTATAGCTAAATAATGCTTCTTGTTTTGTCATGATATTAAATATTTTTTGCGCCTTCAGGCATTACATAAAAAGTCGGGTGACGGTATGGCTTGTCGTTTGATGGATCGAACAACATTCCGCTATCTTCCGGTGCAGATGCAACGATAGCAGCAGATGGAACAACCCAAATACTTGTTCCTTCACTTCTGCGAGTGTATAGGTCGCGTGCATTTTGCAATGCCATTTCTTTGTCGGTTGCATGTACGCTACCGGCATGTTTGTGAGGAATTCCAGGGTTCGCTTGAATAAACACTTCCCATAATTGTCCTTGTGAATCTTTTGTGCTCATGTTAATTTTTTTTATGTTAAGTAATCGCTAGGATTACGCTACTAATACTTCTTTCTTTTGTTTTGCTGCATATGCATTGGCTGCTTCGCGCACCCATGCTCCATTTTCATGTGCACTGATATGATTAGCTAAACGGATCTTGTTTAGAGGACCATTACCATTGATCACCTGGTTGAATTCTTCCCAGTTGATCTCGCCATGCTCATAAACACCTTTTGCTTCATTCCATTTCAATTTGTCATCCGGAATTTTTAATCCGATCACTTCCGCTTGCTGAACTGTTTTGTCGATGAAACGTTGACGTAATACGTCATTGCTTTCACGCTTAATTCTCCAGGTCATTGCTTTTCCTGAATGTGGAGAATCTGAATCATGCGGACCGAACATCATTAATGATGGCCACCACCAGCGGTTCAAAGCATCCTGTGCCATTTCTTTTTGTTCAGGAGTTCCTAATGCCAACTTGCCCATGATCTCATATCCTTGGCGTTGGTGGAAACTTTCTTCTTTACAGATACGGATCATGGCACGTGAATACGGACCATAAGAAGTACGTTGTAAGGAGATCTGGTTAACGATAGCTGCACCATCCACTAACCATCCGATAGCTCCGATATCAGCCCATGTAATTGCCGCGTAGTTGAATATACTGGAATATTTTGCTTTTCCGGTATGTAATTGATCGATCAATTCTTCACGGGAAATACCTAATGTTTCGCAAGCACTGTAAAGATAAAGACCATGTCCGGCTTCATCTTGAATTTTTGCTAATAAGATCAATTTAGCTCTTAAACTAGGAGCACGTGTGATCCAGTTTCCTTCCGGTTGCATACCGATCACTTCGGAGTGTGCATGTTGAGAGATCTGACGGATCAAATGCTTGCGGTAATCTTCCGGCATCCAATCTTTCGGCTCTATTTTAGTATCAGCATCAATGATGGTCTGAAACTTTTCTAAATTGTTTGTACTTTCCATTGAAAATATTTTTTGTGTTACAATAGTACGTTAGTCATACTGATAAAAAAATGATTTTTATCACTGCTTACAAATATCGTGATTTTTTATCTAAAAAGATAACAGTTTTTGAGGTGATTTGTTCGGTAAAATCATTTTGGCCTGAATTACATTTTTGGCCTTACAAATTTAGATTTTATCGGAATAAACAGCTTTTACTCTGTCGCGCAGGTTGTAAGCCGAACTCATAACTTCACCATAGGCACCGGCTGTTCTTAAAGCGATCAGGTCGCCTCGTTTTGTTTCGGGTAAATTAACTGCCTTTCCAAAACAATCGGAACTTTCACAGATTGGTCCAACCACATCGTATTTTAGGTTGTTTGTAGTTTGTAGTTTGTAGTTGGAGGCGGAAATATTTTCAATTTTATGATAGGCCTGATACAAAGCCGGACGCATTAATTCGGTCATCCCTGCATCTAAAATGGCGAAATTGGTATTCACTCCATTTTTTATATAAAGTACTCTCGATATGAGAGTGCCGCATTGTGCAATGATGGCTCTTCCTAATTCAAAATGAACTTTTTGGTTAGGGCGTAATTCTAGAAAATCGTTGAATAATTTGAAGTAAGCGGAAAAATCTGCGATCAGGTTTTCATCCGGATTGTGATAATCAACGCCCAGTCCTCCACCAACATTGATGTTCTCTATCTGTATTTTATGGCTGACAAACCAACTTTGAATTTCATTTACTTTTAAACAAAGCGATTTAAAGGCGCTTAGATCTGTTATTTGCGATCCAATGTGAAAATGTAATCCGATCAGTTTTATGTTGGAGCAAATAGCGATTTTACTTACTACTGCTTCCAATTCCCATAGATTGATGCCGAATTTATTTTCTTCTAATCCGGTAGTGATGTATTTATGTGTATTGGCATTCACATTTGGATTTATTCTAAGTGCAATGCTTACCGTTTTGTTTTTTGCAGCAGCGAGTTCGTTAATGATCTCAATTTCCTGCAAGCTTTCGCAGTTAAAACAAAAAATATTTTGATCCAATGCATAATTGATCTCTTCATCACTTTTACCTACTCCTGCAAAAACAATGTGCTGTGAATCAAACTGGCATTCAACTGCTTTTTTTACTTCATTGCCACTTACACAATCAGCGCCAATATGATACGATTTAATAATGTTCAATAGTTCATTATTGGCATTTGCTTTTAAAGCATAATGCACAATAAAATTATATTTATCGCTTTCCTTTTTTACAGCATCCAATGTTTGTTTTAAAACATTTACATCGTAATAGTAAAACGGTGTTTTAATAGATTGAAACTTATTGATAATCGTTTGGTCGAACATGGTAGTGATTGAGTTTAGAATAATCCATTATTAAGTGCAACCAGTGTGTCTTTTTTTAGTTTGCTATCTACCAGAATAGACACATTGTGTTCGCTTCCTCCATAGGAGATCATCCGGATCGGAATGTGTTTTAACGCATCAAATATTTTAAAGGCATAACCTTGTTTTTCGGCAGCAAAGTTTCCAACGATACAAACAATAGTAAGATCATTATCTACCTCAACTGAACAAAATTCCTTTAATTCCTGCATGATGGCATCTAGATTTTTTGTGTTGTCGATGGTTAATGATACCGCCACCTCTGAAGTGGTGATCATATCGATCGGTGTTTTGTAGCGTTCGAATATTTCAAATACGGCACGTAAAAAACCATAAGCCAATAACATGCGTCCGGATTTTATTTTGATAGCGGTGATGCCATCTTTGGCAGCTACAGCTTTTACATTGTCACCTGTTGTTTTTGAAGAAATAACCGTTCCTTTAGCTTCGGGCTGCATCGTGTTGAGCAGGCGAACAGGAATGTTGCGCATTTGAGCCGGAAGGATACAGGTAGGATGCAGGATCTTTGCACCGAAATAAGCTAACTCGGCTGCTTCATCAAATGAAAGCTCGGCAATAGGATGTGTTTTGTCAACAATACGCGGGTCGTTATTGTGCATCCCATCAATATCAGTCCATATTTGAATTTCATCCGATTGGATGGCGGCACCTAAAATAGTAGCGGTATAGTCGCTTCCTCCGCGTTTTAAATTGTCGATCTCGCCAAATGCATTTCTGCAAATGTATCCTTGTGTGATGAAGAGTTTGGTGTTTGGATATTTCGCTAATTCCGCTTTGGCATTTTGCTCGATGTATTTCATATCGGGCTCTTCATTCTCATCAATACGCATAAAATTGAGAGCAGGCAAAAGAACAGATGCCGTTCCGATCTCTTCCAGGTAATAATGGAACATGGCAGTGGAAAGCAATTCGCCTTGCGCCAATATTGCTCTCTCTTCGTTTACAGTAAACATGTCCATGGTGAAGGAGCGCAGGTAGTTGAAGTGCGAATGAATAAGTTCTTCTCCTTTTTTTAAAGCAGATGCAGTTTTATATAATTGTTTGATCACTTCCTTGTATTTGTTCTCAAGTGCATCGATCAAATTGTTCGCTTTATTATTATCCTTTGCGTACAGTGCTGCCGCTATTTCAACTAGGCTGTTGGTAGTGCCGCTCATAGCTGATAGAACCACAATTTTAGGTGTGCTGTCGCTGATCAGGTTCACCAATGCATGCATGCGTTCTGCCGAGCCTACAGAGGTGCCTCCAAATTTTAAAACTCTCATTTTTTATGAATTAACAGTAATTAACAAATTAAAGTCAGCAAATTTATAATAATTGAAATACACTCAGGTAATTATTATGTACTTTCGTAGGGCAAAAAACATCCCTGCCATCTTATTTTTAATGGTAATTTAGCAACGATTTATGTTTACATTATTAAAAAAAGAAATACGCAGTTTTTTGAGTTCGCTCATCGGCTACATTACGATTACCGTTTTTTTGCTGGTGATCAGTTTGTTCATGTGGGTACTGGAAACCGATTCGAATGTGTTGGATAACGGCTATGCGAACATCGATCCTTTATTCATTTTAGCTCCTTGGGTATTTTTATTCTTGATTCCGGCCATTACCATGCGTTCCTTTGCGGATGAAAAAAAAGCCGGAACCATTGAGTTATTGCTGACTCGTCCCTTGACCGATCTTCAGATCATTTTAGCGAAATATTTTGCAGGATTCATTCTTGTTTTATTCTCGCTGGTGCCAACACTTATCTATTATTATTCCGTTCATAAGTTGGGCAGTCCGGTTGGGAATATTGATACCGGTGGAATGTGGGGATCCTACATTGGCTTACTATTTTTAGGAGCTGCATTTGTTGCTATTGGTGTGTTTGCTTCGGCTATAACCGATAATCAGGTGGTATCGTTTATTTTGGCCTTGTTCTTATGCTTTTTTATTTATACCGGTTTTGATTTTATCGGTTCCTTCTCTTTGTTCGGAAAATTTGATAATGTTATCCTTTCATTAGGGATCAATCAGCATTATATTTCTATGAGTCGCGGTGTTATTGATACCCGCGATATGATCTATTTCATCAGTTTAATTGCTTTGTTTGTGGTAGCCACACGCACAGTTTTAGAAAGCAGAAAGTGGTAAGATGAGTGGGACAAACAAAAATAAAAAACGGGATCTGACATCGCTGGCATTAGCGGTGGTGATCATTGTGTTGCTTAATTTTGTTGGGTCATTTGTTTTTCATCGATTTGACCTCACCGCAGAAAAGCGATATACATTGTCTGATGCTACCAAGAATCTATTGTCGGAGATCAATGATGTGGTGTATGTAAAAGTTTATCTGGATGGCGATTTTCCAGCGGGTTTCAAACGCTTGCGTGATGAAACAAGAGAGATGTTGGATGAGTTCAGGGCCTATTCAAACGATAACATTGAATATGAATTTATCAATCCTTCGGTGAGTGATAATAAGAAACAGCAGAACGAGATTTACAAGCAGTTGTATGATAAAGGTCTGGAGCCAACTAATCTGGAGGTAAAAGAAGAAAGTGGTACTTCACAGCAAATTGTCTGGCCCGCAGCCCTGGTAACCTACAAAGGAAGAGAGTTGCCATGGCAATTGCTTAAAACACAAATGGGGCAATCGGCTGAGGGGCAGTTAAATAATTCGATACAAGCACTCGAATATGAATTTGCGAGTGTGATCCGTAACTTGAGTAAAGTGGTACGTCCGCAGATCGGATTTATTGAAGGGCATGGGGAATTAGATACCCTGGCTAGTTATGATATTGCTGCTGCTTTGAGTGAATTCTATATCGTAAAAAGAGTAGAGATCAAGCAGCAGTTGAAAGCTTTAGAAGGTTATAAAGCGATCGTTATCGCAAAACCGGATACAGCATTTAGTGAACAGGATCAATTCATTATTGATCAATACATCATGAAAGGCGGAAAAGTGTTGTGGGTGGTAGATCCGATCAATATGCCGGTGGATAGCTTGAGTAGAATGGGGAGGGTAATGGCTGTTCCATATACATTGGGTATCGATAAGATGTTGTACAAATATGGTGTTCGTGTGAATGAGAATATGGTCGTTGATATGCAATGCAGCGCTATTCCTATCAACAAAGCTTTAAAAGGACAACAGCCCCGCTTCGAATTGATGCCTTGGATCTTTTCTCCGTTATTGAATCCAACATTGGATCATCCAATTGTGAAGAATTTAGATATTATCAAAACAGATTTTGCTTCTACCATTGATACGATCGAGCAAAAGGGAGTAAAGAAGACTATTCTCTTACAATCCTCAAAATACAGTAAAACATTGGTGCAGCCTGTTCGCGTTGATCTGAATTATCTACGTTTCCAATTGGATGAAAAACAATTTAATAATCCGTATCAAAATGTGGCAGTGTTGTTAGAAGGGGAGTTTCAATCGGTGTTCAAAAACAGGATACCTCCCGAAATAGCTAATGATAGTGCGATCGGTTTTAAAGCAGATGGAGTAAAAACAGCCATGATCGTGATCTCAGATGGAGATATCATTCGTAACGATGTACAATATCAAACGCGTAAACCATATCCATTGGGTTTTGACAAATACACGCAACGCACGTATGGTAACCGCAATTTTATTTTGAATTGTATTAATTATTTATGTGATGACTCCGGATTGATCAGTGTTCGGGCACGTGAGTTAACATTACGTTTGTTGGATAAAAAGAAAGTGAAAAACGAAGGAACAAAATGGAAAGTGATCAATACTGCTGTTCCTTTATTATTGGTGATCGTTTATGGTTTGATCTATTATTATATCCGTAAACGTAAATATTCTTCATAGAAAATCAAGATGAAAAAAAATAGAATAGCAATTATTGTTTTAGTAGTTCTGGCTGCTGTTTCTGGCTGGTTTATGTTGAATAATAAAAAAGGAACCATAAAAGAAACCTTGCGTGATTTTGCAGTCGCAGATACAGCATCCATTACCAAGATCTTCTTAGCCGATAAAGAAGGGAAATCGGTTACGCTGGAGCGCGAAATTGGTGGTCCATGGAAAGTGAATGGGAAATACAATGCCCGTCCGGATGCTATTCAAACCTTGCTTGAAACGATTAAACGTGTGGATGTGAAGGAGCCGGTGGGGAAGGCGGCACAGGATAATGTGGTAAAACGTTTGGCGGCAAAGGCTGTAAGATGTGAGATCTTTCAAAACGGACAGTTGACTAAGGCGTATTATGTGGGAACAGAAACACAAGATCAAACAGGAACTTATATGATATTGATCGATCTGGAAACAATGAAAACATCGGCAAAACCATTTGTAACTTATATTCCCGGATTTGAAGGTTATTTGACTACCCGCTATTTTACCAATGAGCGCGATTGGAGAGACAGAACCGTGTTTCAGTATATTCCCACTGATATCAAGTCTGTAAAGTTAGAAGTGCCTGATAAACCGGAAATGGGATACGAGTTGATCATTAATGGGAATAATGATTATGTGGTAAAGATGCAAACAGGCAAGGCCTTGAATGGGATTGATTCTATGGCAGTAAAGCAATATCTTTCCTATTTTCAGCAGATCAATTTTGAGAGTTTAGATCTGGCCATGACACAAAAGGAGATCGATTCAACATTATTATCCAAACCGATCAATATACTTACTGTTACCAATCAAAAGGGAGAAGTGAATTCGGTGAAATTCTTTTTGCGTAAGCCAAGCAAAGAATCTTATGATGTGGATGGAAAGTTGAATGTGTTTGATCCGGAGCGTATGAATGCACTCTTAGATGGTAAAGATCTGGCGATGGTACAATATTATGTTTTTGGAAAATTGATGCCACCGGCAGAATATTTTTTGAAAAATACGGGAGGTCCTCAGGCAAGTAAACCGGTTTCGAAAAAATAGAAAAACTTGGAACGTTTGAAAACTGTCCATTTGTTATATATCGTTTGTGCTTTTCTCCCATTTTCATGTTTGCCGAAACATGATTCTAATGAAAGCTTAGAAAAAATAAATCTTTTGCCACTTTATGTATTGTCTTCTGATAAATTGGAAGGAAGAAAAAGTGGTTCATTGCAAATGGAGATTGCAGCCTTATACTTGCAAGGTGTTTATAGCCATATTGGTTTGGATACATTTAAAAAGGCACCTAATTATTTTCAAGATGTATTTATAGGCGATAGTACTTCTCTCGGAAAAAATATTGTAGGATTTATTCGAGGAACAGATTCGTATCTAAAGGATGAGTATATAGTGGTATCCGCTCATTATGATCATTTAGGTGTTTGTAAAGATGAAAATTCTATTAGTGGAGGGGATAGCATCTACAATGGTGCAAGGGATAATGCTGTTGGTGTAAATGCGTTAATTGAAATTGCTAGACATTTTGCAATTAAACCTCCAAAGAGATCTGTGATATTTGTTTGTTTCACAGCCGAGGAGATTGGATATTTAGGGAGCGATTATTTCCTTAGTCACTTGCCTGTTAATTATAGCCAAATTGCATTTGATTTTAATATTGATAATGTTGGTTATAATAACACTTCTGCGATTACGGTCTTGGGAATGGGTAAGACTACTGTAGATTCCATTTTATATAATAAATGTGATGAGTTGAAACTACGTGTGATAGCAAACCCCAATTCTGAACTGAATTTGTATGAACGTAGTGATAATGTTAGCTTTATGAAAAAAGGAATTCCTTCTATAACATATTGTATGGGATTTGATTCGATTGATTCAAATATTAAAAAATATTACCACAGCGTACATGATAATTTAAGTTCTTTAGATTTAAATTACGTTAGAAAGTATATCAATTCATCTGTTTTTGTTGCGGAAAGAATTGCTAATGTAGAAGCCAGGCCTGCTTCTTTTTATTGATGTTCTAAAAGTTCTATAGCTTTTATTATATAATCGTCATCTCCTTTTATAAAATTATTTAGCTTTTTTTGAACCTCAATATCTGGTTCAATACCAATTCCATGATGTTGTTTTCCGTTTAATTTTAAAACTCTTGCTCCTGTAAAATAAAAATAATATTTGTTAAATAAATTATAACAATTTATATCTCCATTGGTTCCGCCAGTAGTTTCGCCAATTATTTTCCCTAGTTTATAATGCTTAACCAGGCTAAGGTAAGATTCAGAAAAGCTAATAGCGTTAGAGTTTGTCAAGAAAATAACAGGAGATTTTATGTGAATTGAATTCGGTTTTAAAGCCCAACCAATAAGTGAATATTGATTTCTAGTAGTGTTGTTTGGGAAAATAATGTTTTCTATTCCAATCCATTTAGCAGTATCTATATCAGTAATTAGATATGATAGAAATTCTTTGTTCTGATTTGGATATCCTCTAAGATCGCAAATTATTCCTTTGGATTGTATAAGGTCAGGTATTAAGCTGTCAATTTGTGTATTATTAATTCTTGATAAATTTATATACCAAATATTGTTTGAAAATTCTTTGAATATAGGCTTTGAAGACTTTATTGTTTCTTCGTATAATTTTGCATTAATTTTCCTTTCTATTTGTAAATCCTTTAAAGCACTTTTTCGTTTTAACTGTATTGTAAAAGATGTATTTTCTCCCCCTTCAAGTATTTTTTTTAACGTTCTTTTTTCAAGATTTTGAGGGGTAGCAGCAGAAATGTATCGACTTTGCTCATTAATATACTCAATAATGGGTTGATTGTTAAATTTTAGAACCTCATCGCCTATTTTTACATCAATGTCGCTTTTAAGGACATTAGAGATTATGATTTTATCTTCTATTTTTTCAAATTCAATTGCTGGAAAGTATCCTCGGTCGTTATTTTCAAAAGAATTAAAAATGATATGTCCATCATTAAATTTAGCCATCATTTCTCTCATATTTAGAAGAAATTCATGACTATTTTTAGATTCTGCATTTTTGAGTATACTTTTTTCTAGTTCTTTCGACCAATTGATATTTAACAAATCCCTATATGGTGCAAAGTGCTTAAAAATGTTCCAAGTAATAATTGAGCAAGCTATTTTAAATTCTTTTGTGCAGTTTTGTATGTCTTCCTTTGTGCTAGAATTGATATTGTTTATAAATTCAGATATTTCATTCGTTTTGTGTGTATTACTTGAAATAGATTTTATTGGAAATATAAACGATATAGAGGAAAATGTTGATGTAATTCGTATCGTGGTGTCTTTTAATAATGCTTGATCTAAAATTATTGAGTCAGATGAAACTAATCTGCTTTTATAGCCTTTACTGCAATTTGTTTCAACTCCCCAATGATGCCAATATATAAATGTTTTGTTTGTTTTATTTGTGTTTTCAATAGGCGTATTTCCCTTTAAAAACAAAACATTAGGTGTAATTTTATTATATAGGCTATCCAGCGTATTAATGAGTTGATTATCGTCTTTACAGGAGTAAATTTTTTTTAAAGAATAAATTACAAATTTGTCCCAATCTATAACTTTTGCTTCTTCTGATGGATAGAAATACCTTATATAGCCATATATTTCAGCAAAGGTTAATATATTAGTTAGCTCTCTGTCGCTTAGACTCGTTTCTTTCCGCGTACAATAAGAAGTATTATTGTAAGTTGACAGATTTTGGACAAAAAAAACTACTATGATTAAAAGAAATCTCATTGTTGATGGATTTATTGAATATCTAAAGTACTAATTATTCCATTTGCAGTGATTGCTGGTAAATTTATGTTATTACCGATTTGTTGGCAATTTTATTAACCATAATTCAAGGAAATCCTCATTAAATGGGGATTTTTTTATGTTAAAAAGTCGGTTAAAACAAATCGTTTTAATGAAAATTGAACAAAGTAAATGCAGTATATTTGCTCTGTAAGTTTTTACAAAAAAACGTAATCATTCTTAAAAATTATACGATATGAAATTTATTGTTTCAAGTACATCATTACTAAAACAGTTGCAAGCGATCAGTGGCGTGTTGAATTCTAACAATGCATTGCCTATTTTGGACAATTTCCTGTTCGAGATCGACAAAAATCAGTTGAAGGTATCAGCATCTGACCTGGAAACGACCATGACTACCATTATTGCTATTGAATCGAAAGATACAGGCAATATAGCGGTGCCGGCTAAATTGTTAGTAGATACTTTGAAAACATTTGCTGATCAGCCTTTAACATTCAGTATTGACGATAAAAAATACGGTATTGAGATCATTTCTGATTACGGAAAATATAAATTGACGGGTCATAATGGTGATGAATTCCCTAAATTACCTGCTATTGAATCGGCTTCGTCCTTGGAGATCGATGCAAGTGTTTTGGCATCAGCGATCAACAAAACGATCTTTGCAACCGGAAACGATGAATTACGCCCGGTAATGTCAGGGGTGTTCTGCCAACTTTCTACCGACAATATCACATTTGTAGCAACTGATGCTCATAAATTGGTGCGTTACAGAAGAAGTGATGCAAAAGCAGGAAGTGCTTCTTCGTTCATTCTACCTAAAAAACCATTGAACTTGTTGAAGAACATTCTTTCAAGCGTAAGTGGAATGGCGAAGATCGAGTACAATACTACAAACGCATTCTTCTCTTTTGAAAATACAAACCTTGTTTGCCGTTTGATCGATGGAAAATATCCAAACTATGAAGCGGTTATTCCAAAAGAAAATCCAAATAAATTAACGGTTGACAGAGTTTCTTTCTTGAGCTCTATCAAACGTGTATCTATCTTCTCTAACAAAACAACTCATCAGGTGCGTTTAAAAATTGCTGGTAGCGAATTAAGCATTTCTGCTGAGGATCTTGATTTTGCAAACGAGGCAAGTGAACGTTTAACTTGTCAGTATGCAGGTGAAGATATGGAGATCGGATTTAACTCTAAATTCTTAGCGGAGATGTTAAGTAATTTAACGTGCGAGAATGTGAATTTAGAAATGAGTGCTCCTAACCGTGCAGGAATTTTATTGCCTGCTGAAAGAGAAAATGATGCTGAAGATGTGTTGATGTTGGTAATGCCTGTAATGTTGAATAACTAAGAATACTGATTACTTGAATATAAAAAAGCTTCTACATTTTGTAGAGGCTTTTTTATTTCCCTGATTATTCCTTTTTGTAATACACGTCAATATCAGAAAGTTGAATTATTCCTTTTGATGTTAAAGCATTCATTAACTCCGGATAAATAATATCTATTTCCGGTGTTAGAGGAAATGGGTCGTTCCCGTTTTTTGGCCATCGTAATAAATAGTCGCTTATCCATTCATTTTTTTCGTTTTTTGATAAGAATGTGAGTTTGTTTTTCTCCAGTAAATAGCGCCCATGTGTAGTCCTACCATTAATAGTTTTAGTATAGGTTGAATCGTCCTTGAAAATGATCTCCGCAGTTAAATGCTGTTTAGTTGAATCGGGAATGGTTCTTTTCTTGTCAAAGGATTCTAATTTGTAGCTCTTCCATTTACCAATTAAGAAGTTGGAAGGAGCATTTTGCCAGGACAATGCTATAACTGCAATGGTCAGACAATAAAAAAAGATTCTCATGTTATTGGTTGTTTTACTCAAATTTATCCCATTCTAATAACACTTCAAAATTAAGAATGGATTTAAATCAAGAATTGTTTAAATTTGATCTATGAAAAAACTACTACTCTCATTCTTATTATTCAGCTCATCTTTGTTGATTTCGCAAACAACAGTTGTTGATAGCATCATTTCAGGAGGTATCTATCGTAACTATCGTGTGTATGTTCCTGCTGCTTATAATGGATCAACAGCTTGGCCACTGGTGTTCGACTTGCATGGTTATACTTCATCCGCACTGAATGAGCAGTTATATTCTAACTTTATGCCTATTGCTGATACGGCTCACTTTTTAATTGTGTATCCGAATGGAACCTTGATAAGTGGTCAGCCTTTTTGGAATGCAGGATTTGGCGCAACGGTGAATGATGTTCAATTCATCTCTAATCTAATTGATTCCTTATCTGCTCAATATAATATCGATGCCAATTCAGTGTATTCCTGCGGAATGAGTAATGGTGGTTATATGAGTCACACACTCGCTTGTGAGTTGAATGATAAGATTGCTGCTATTGCTTCGGTAACAGGTAGTATGTCGGTTTTGCAAAAGGCAACTTGCACGCCAAATAGAGCAGTGCCGGTGATGCAGATCAGTGGTAATGCGGATGCCACAGTTGCTTATACAGGCTCTACAACATCTCTTCATATTGATACATTGGTAAAATACTGGGTGATGAATGATAATTGTAATCCTACACCGGCTTTTACTGCTGTTCCGAATACGAATTTAACAGATGGTTGTACTGCAGAGCATTATGTGTATAGCGGAGGTGATAATGGTTCAAGTGTAGAGTTGTACAAGATCATTGGTGGTGGTCATACCTGGCCAGGGGCTCCATTCACCATAGGTGTGACTAACCGCGACTTTAATGCTTCATTGATGATCTGGTTGTTCTTCCGGAAATATCATTTGACTCAATTTACAAGTATCAATGAATTGAATACTCCTCTTGATATTACTATATATCCGAATCCGGCAATAGATCTGATCAATGTATCTGTACCGGGAAATGTGTTGATTCGTATTGTGGATATAAACGGGAAACAAGTTTTGTCAGGTAATCAAAAAACGATCGATGTGTCAGCTTTAGCAAAAGGGATCTACTTTGTTCATGTAAGTAATGAAAAAGGCAGCGCAGTGAAGAAGTTGATAAGAATGTAATCGGTGTTATATACGAACTCCCATTATTAATACATCATCTACTTGTTCCAGGTTCCCTTTCCATTTGTTTAAGGTTGTGTCGAGGATGTTTTTTTGCTCCTCCATATCTTTCTGTTGGATAGAGATCAATAATTCTTTGAGTGACTTGTATTTGAATTTTTTTCCTTTTTCACCACCAAACTGATCGGCATAGCCATCGGTAAAAAGATAGACTGTATCTCCTTTTTGAAGCTGTATCTCATGGTTGGTATACTGTTCAATTTGCTCACCGGTGTACATTCCAATCGGATGTTTGTCGGATGGAAGCTCTATTAATTTCCCTTCACGGACAATATACAATGGATTGTATGCACCTGCATACTCCAGCATGTTTGTGTTTTTATCCAGAGAACATAAGGCAATATCCATCCCGTCTTTTAATTCTGTTTCCCGCCCTGTCTGTCTCAATGTTTTTCCTATTCCTTTGCTAAGTGAGTTCAAAATTAAAGCAGGACGGGAAAGTCCTAATTCATTAACTGCTTTACTGAGTAAGTTATAGCCCACAATACTCATGAATGCTCCCGGTACACCATGACCTGTACAATCTACGGCTGCAAAAAGCACTTTGTTTCCCCAGTTCTCAACCCAATAAAAGTCGCCACTCACTACATCTTTGGGTTTATAGAAAATGAATGATTGTGGAAGTGATTGTTTGATGATCGCATTGGGTGGGAGAATCGCATCCTGGATACGTTTAGCATAATTGATACTGTCTTTGATATCCTTATGCTGATCTTCAATGATGTTGTAGGCAAGTTCTATTTTTTCATTTTTTATAGCCAATTCGCGGTTGGCTCTTTTTTTCTGACGGTTACCTCTGATCAATACAATTGAAAGTAAAAGTAACAATGCACCAAATCCAATGATTGCTTTGGTAATGATCGATTGACGATTCAGTTCATCTTCTTTGATCTGCTTGTCTTTAGTTAATAGCGCTATTTCTTGTTCATTCTTTTTTGTATCAAATCGTGCTTGCATTTCAGCAATTTGATTGCTGCTTTCTAAGTTATAAATAGAGTCGTTTAATTGCTGGAATAATTCATGGTATTGTAAGGCCATTTTGTAATTGCCCGATTTTTTGTATGCTTCTGATATACCTTGATAGGAAGCAATAATATGCTCGTTGGCTTCTATTTCTTTTCCTTTTTCTAATCCGCGTTTGTAATATTCCAATGCTTTTTCTGCATCGCCCACTTTCATGTAATAGTCGCCAATATTGTTCAGTGCCAATGAAAGCCCATAGGTGTTGCCTATTTTTTCATATAACTCTTTTGCTTTCATGATATACAAAAGTGATTTTGCATAATCTTTTAATTCAAGATAGGTGTCGGCTATGTTGTTGTAGTTTGTAGCGATCGCTTCCTCATTCTGTACTTCCAGAAACAATTCGAGGGATTGAAAATAGTAGTCCAATGATTTTTTGAATTCTTTCTTGTCGCTATAGATCGTTCCGATGGAGATCAGGCAGGAGGCAATTCCATTCTTATTGCCAAGTTCATATCCTATCTTTAATGCTCTTTCAAAATATTTGAGTGCTTCATCGGGTTTTCCTAATTCAATGTAAACATTGCCAATAGAGCCGGAGGAGGACAAGATCCCCTTTTTGTTGTTGATCTTTTCTTGAATGGCAAGAGCCTTGATGTAATAATCGATACAAGTTTTGTAATCGGCTAAATTATAATAGCCATTACCGATATTGTTTAATGCAACTGCTTCTAAATATTTATAATCTTTTTCCTGAGCGATTGCCAAACCTTCCTGTGCATATTTGATCGATTTTTCAGGGTTGATATCAACTATGTTACGGCACAAACTGTTAATAGCATCCAGCCTAGCACTATCATTGGGTAAAGTAGGAATGAGTGCTTCTAATGAGTCGATCTCCTTTTGGTCCTGAGAGAAGGAAGGTTGAATCGAAATAATAAAAAAGTAAAAAAGAAGGAGTATAACTTTTTTCAATTGCTTAGAATTTGAATACAAGATATAAAAATAAATGGAGTTGTTCGATTTAATAATTATATCCACACAAATTATGGTGTTTCTAAATAATTGAAAATATTGTTTTGTGTAGATTTGCCATAGAAGAGATCATACAATATTTACTGAAATATACTTTGTGAGGTTTTTATCCCTTTGAAACTATAGCCTCCAGTGCTACCTGGTGAACTGGCATTACCGCTGAAAATAACCGTTTTTTTGTCCTGAAAATAGCCCGATGCTCTGTAGCCGTTGAAATCTTTATAGTTTGCTGCAAATTCAAATGTGAATCTAGAACCATTGTCCATGTCTATATGAAAAGTGCTTTTACTTTCATTTTTATTGTAATAGATCTCTCCATCGCCCTCGGAATATGTTGTACTGCATGGTGGATTGGAAGCACCATTACATGTTGAAAACGAATGTTCAAAATGATAACGCCCCATATATTTATTTCGTTTGTCGAATGGCCTTTTTTCGCAGGAAGAAATCAGGATTGTAAAAACTGCAATTATGTATAATGTGTTTTTTTTCATGTTATTTTATATCAATTTCATCTATAAAAATAAATGTATCACCACCTGCACCTTGGTGCCATTCAGGTAATTTGCCATAGTTATATGCTTTGATCTTGATATAACGTGCTTTTGTAGGCTCAGCTTTTAATTCCAAATTTTGCATTTGGACTTCATAATCTTTTGCTTCTACTTTGTTGCTTATGCTTCCTGCTAATTTAAAATTGACATTGTCAGCAGATGTGTAATATTCCACCTTTGTAGGCATCACGATCCATGCGCGTGTATCTTGTAAGTAGGATGAGCTGAAGCTGCTTACTGTTTGTTCTTTTTTCAAATCGATGATGCATTCAAAATCCTGCGATTGATAGCCTTGCCATTCTCCTTTTCTCCAATTGGTCTCTCCATGCACTCCGTCAATAATTCCTTTATCTCCTCCGGCAGTGTATTGAGGATTATATTTTGAAATGATCTTTATATCCCAGTTGTTTGGGCGTTTGTAAAATGTTCCATGAATTGTATCGCTATAATAATGGTCGTTTTCTGAATAGGCAAATATTTTTTGAGTAGAATAAATTGTAAAAGGTCCTTTATAATATGTAAATTTTTTTTTGTCATTATTATTAATTACAATCGCGTAATTAACTTCTGAGTCAGATAAAATTTCAATCCTTAAACTGTCGTCAAAAATATTTGATGTTGTTTTGATAGAAGGAACAGTGATAATTTTTTCTAATGGAGAGTTTTCAAGTACATACACACTTTCACCTATTGTTTGTTTAATAGTAGCTTTTTCACTCATTTCAAATTCTAAGGTAGCACCATCAATAATAGATTCATAGTTAATATGATTAAAGCTACTCCAATTATCCGAAAGTTCGATGTCTTTTGGTAAGGAAGGATGAGGGGTGATTTTTATTTTTATTGATTGAACATAGAAATCATCCTTTGAAATTTTATTGGATTTAACATTGAATGTTTTCCCGTTTTCGAGATGAACTTTTACTTCCTTAAAAAGTGGAGTGCCTAAAATATATTTATTTGTTCCTGGTGTTACTTGATAAAATCCTAGTGAACTAAGTACATACCAAGCACTCATTTGTCCGCAGTCTTCATTGCCGATCAATCCATCGGGATCGTTTTTGTAAAAATCATTTAAGATCTGATTGACACGGCTTTGTGTTTTTGAAGGCTTGCTTATAAAGTTGTATAAGTATGCCATGTGATGGCTAGGTTCGTTTCCATGAGCATATTGGCCAATCAATCCTGTAATGTCAGCTTGTTCGCGTCCGGTAGTTTTGCTTGATGTAGAGAATAGTTCATCCAGTTTGCTTTCAAACTTAATTGGTCCACCCATTTTTTTGATTAGTCCAAAAATATCTTGAGGAACAAAAAATGTATATTGCCAGCTGTTGCCTTCAGTAAAATTGTTGTTTACTTCTTTGGGGTCAAAAGGACTCAGCCATCCACCATTTTTTCTAGGGCGCATAAATCCAGTTTCTATATCATATGTGTTTTTCCAGGATTGTGAACGTTTCATAAAATAGTCATAATCGGTTCCATTATCTGTGAGTTTTGCTATTTGAGCAATACACCAATCATCATAAGCATATTCCAATGTTTTTGAAACACTTTCGTGTTCATCATCCATACTTATTACACCATTTTTTTTGTAGGCGTCTAGGCCTAAATGGTCCAACATGGCACTGTGTTT
>JAEUTU010000070.1 GCA_016786925.1 Bacteroidia bacterium | reverse complement strand
GCAAACAGAACATGAGTAACCGTAATGTTTTAAACATTCTCTTCTTGCGTAAATATTTCTTTCGTATCGAGTCTGAGTTATTTGTGTAGCCGAACCCTCTATAAAGGTTATTGTCGTATCAGTTGTTTCTGAAAATGGGCTGTAACGAATATTTTGTGTTCTTAAAAACTCAAACCATTCTTCCTCAAGTTCGTCCACCACTTCTGGTTTAATTGAAATTCCCGAAGATTGTGGTGTCCAAGTTTGTTTTGATAAATTCCCTTTGTCGAGATTGTCAAGGGTTAGAATTGGTTCTTTTTCTGGATTTAGTAAAGTATCAAACTCTATTAAAACTCTAGGAACATCTTTGTCTTCTCCGCTCCAGTGTTGTGAAAGAAAAGGTTCGGAAACAATTTTTCCCGATGCAAAAATTCCTTTGGGTGTCGAACCAACCCTTGCTAAAAATGCTCTATCGCCTGGTCGAATACTTTTATGACTTCGGCAACTCCACATTAAAGTTACTTTCCCTGTGTTTTTTAGTTCTTCAATATTTTTTTCAATGTATGGTTCATTGTTTGGGTCTGTCCATTGACTCCATTTACTAGGGTTCCAAACAAAGAGATAGGAGTTTTGAATTGAAACTGATTTTATGTTTTCTGTCAAACCACATTCTTCTAATGCTTCTTTAAGTTCCGGTTTGAGTTGATAAATGAAAAATGTTCCCTCGTAATATCCAGTAAAAAAGAAGTCCCAAAGTTTTCTTGTTCCGTCCTCACGTTCGGTTTGCTTAATGTTGTGTTTTTTTAAAATACGTTTTCCAAGTCCAACGATTTTTCCAACAACTTCATTTTTGTCAGACCAGCCGATTATCCTTGCAAGGGCTGTTGCAGATGCTTCTTGTTTGTCGAGTGAATATAAAGTTTGAAAAATAATAAGGTCGTCAGGTTGTAAAAGGTCCTTGTCCTGTAGAATTTCTACAAAAGTGTCCTTAGTGATATTTGGTATCGTTCTCTCCATTTGCACTTATTGGCAGCGTTTAAATATGGCGTGTTGCGCCTCTTTTTAATTCAATTAAGCATCGGCTTACGCCAAATAACTAATAGCTCTTCTTGAAAGTAGTATCATAAGTTAAACATTTCTTTTGCTTTTTTCCAATTCTTTTTAAGTATCGGCCTACTTACGCTTGTTTCTCCGTTTGATGGTTCACCTGAGAAGTGGCAAAAATTTTCCGTATAGTCTGGGTCACTGTATTTGCTCCAAGATTTAAATGCTTCATAGCTCATTGGTCTTTCTAGATTGAAGGGAATTGAAACACCTGTTCGAATACAAAACCCTGCTTGCTTAGAATTTGATTTTTTCTCTGTTTTTATTTTTGTTTCAAATTTTTCAGATTCTTTTTCTTTTGTCGGTGCTTTTTCTACTGAAACGATTATTTCATCACTTACTCTAATTAGTCTTTGAGCTTCATCGTAAACATCTTTGTATAAGTCGTGGTCGCTACTTTTCTCAATGTAAATCCCCATTTCGTTGTTATTTACTTGAGAAAACTCATATAAATTCATTGATGTTATAATCGCTTCATTTTCATTTAAATAACATTTGGCGTGTAGATCCTTGCAAAAACTGGAACGAATACTTGTCATTGATTTAAGCCAGTTGTTTTCCTCAGGTTGCAATTCATTTTTACCATATACAACTCTAATGTCAATTTTCAATCTATTCTTATCTTCAAGCGATTGTTTGATTCTGTCATTGATTTTCAGGTACGGGCTTATTAAAACTAGTTTTTCATTTGCCTTATTAATGAGTTGTTGAAGGTGATAAGAAACACCAGTTGTGTCTAAAAATTTTGCCATATTTTATTGTCGTTTTTTGTGTCTTTTCGTCTTTAGGTTAATGTTAACTCCCATGAAGTAGCATTTCTCATCCTTATCTTATAATTGGAGTCAGCTAAGGATGATTTTATAGTCAAATATAAACCATTTTTTATTTGTTCTTCTCTTTTTTAATGGCCCTCCAAACTCTAAAAATAATATATCCAATAACGATGATCGCAATGGTGAAAATTATGAGTTGTGCTTTTAGTGTTAAGCCTTGGGTGCTATCATGTGGTTTGGCAAATGTGCTTCTGCCTTGGAGAATGATATAATGGAACATCATTATTTTATCTTTTCTAAATTAAATTCACTCTCTGTCAGTTTTAGGATCTTGAATTTGTGTTCATCGATCATGAATGCGTCTTTTTTTAATTCCCACTTATTTTTCTCATTGTAATACACACCATCGTATCCATTGGATTCAGAGAAATTCAATGAGCCATCGCTCCGGAACCAGAAGCCATGTTTGTTGTTAGGATCGGGTGCTTCTCTCAGCAATTCAATTTTGTCATATTCCGCGATGCTTTGTTTCTTCTCGTTTTTTAAATACCAGTTGTCCTTAATGATGAGTGCTTTTATATTGATAATGCTATCCAATTGTTTTCTGCTCAAACTGTCTTTTTGCATTTGTTTGTTTAGGGCAGCATTCGTGTAGAGGGTGCTTTTCCATTCCTGTTCTGTAAATGGACGCAAAAAGTATTCTTTTCCATTTTTCCATTTGTATACTCCCGGTGTGTCCACCAAAAATTGCATGCTTTCATATCCATCGTAATGTCCACCGGTAAATGGTATGCGTTTTCCGTCTTTATAAACTTCAATTACTTCTTTGTGTTGTTTATTGATATAGGTATAAATGATGTTATCCGGAGCTTTAAACGAAGTGTCAATTAAAAGGAATTTGCCTTTATCAACCGTTTTAAATCCTTTTTTACTTACGAATTTCCATCCATCGTTATTAGGCCATAATTCATAATAAATAGTGGATTCGAAAAGCGTATCATTTCTATAAAGATTTACTTCTGCTAGTTTTTTCTTTCCATCCGGATAACCATAGATCTTGGAACGGCAATACTTGTTACCACCTTTACGGTAAGAAAAGTTCTTAGGTCCTGCTACCGGGGAGCAGGAGGAAAGAATAATTACCAATAGGCTGTAAAGTAATATAGTTCGAATTATTACTTCAGACTTGACTTGTTTCATCTGTTTGATGTTTCTTTTACTCAAAACACTTTTTTAGTACTGATTATCAAAAATAAATAATTGATAATCAGCTGTTTGCTTTGTTTTGTTTAATAAAATTAGCTGTTGTTTAAACAAAATCAATCTTATTTCGGTTTGTACTTTATAAAAATACAAAAACTACATGACTATGAATAGAAAATTATCCAAATTACTCGTTGTATCGGGTATCGCATTATCAAGCGCAGCCATTGCGCAAACTGCCAGAGTGCAGGTTATTCACAACAGTGCCGATGCGGCAGCTGCAACTGTGGATGTATGGTTAAACAGTACATTGCTGATCGACAACTTTAATTTCCGAACAGCTTCTCCATTTGTAACAGCACCGGCAGGTGTTCCTCTAACAATTGGTGTTGCTCCTTCAAACAGTACAAATGCATCTCAATCGATCGCCACATTTCCTGTAACGTTAACGTCAAATGAAACATACGTGGTGGTAGCCAACGGAATTGTAAGTGCAAGTGGTTATTCTCCTGCACCGGCATTTGATCTGGATATTTATGCAACAGGCAGAGAAGAAGCTTCAATTGCAGGAAATACAGATGTATTGGTAGTACATGGTTCAACTGATGCTCCTACAGTAGATGTAGAAGTACCGGGTGCCGGAACAGTAGTGAATGACCTGGCTTATGGTTCATTCAATCCATATTTACAATTGCCAACAGCAGATTATACATTAAATATAACTGACCAAACAGGTGCAACTGTTGTAGCATCATACCAAGCTCCATTACAAACTTTAGGTTTAGAGGATTCAGCTTTAGTTGTTGTAGCATCAGGGTTTTTAAATCCAGCGAATAATAGCAATAGTACCAATACATTTGGTTTATGGGTAGCATTGCCTGAAGGAGGGAATTTAATTCCATTACCTGCTTCAACAGCTCGTGTACAAGTTATTCATAACAGTGCTGATGCAGCAGCATCAACAGTGGATGTTTATTTAGGAACAACTTTGTTGATCGATAATTTTGCATTCCGCACAGCATCTCCTTTTATTGATGCTCCTGCAGAGACTGCTCAAACAATTGGTATTGCACCGGCTAACAGCACTAGCTCATCTCAATCGATCGCAACTTTCCCTGTAACATTAGCAGCGAATGAAACATATGTAGTGGTAGCCAATGGAATTGTAAGTGCAAGTGGTTATTCTCCTGCACCGGCATTTGATCTGGATATTTATGCAAATGGACGTGAAGCAGCATTAGTAGGCACAAATACTGACATTTTAGTTGTGCACGGTTCAACTGATGCGCCTGTAGTAGATGTTGAAGTATCAAATACTACAATTGTAAATGACATTGCTTATGGTGAATTCCAAGGATATTTAGCGGTTGCTACTTCTGATCTAGTATTAGACATTACTGATGCTACAGGTGCAACTGTTGTTGCAAGTTATGCAGCTCCTTTAGCTGGTTTAGCTTTACAAGGGAAAGCAATTACAGTGGTGGCTTCCGGTTTCTTGAATCCAGCGAATAACAGCAACAGCGCTAATACATTTGGATTATGGGTGGCATTGAATACAGGTGGAAACTTAGTACCATTGAGTACTCCAACATCAATCGAGGAGAATTCAATCATCACTTCATTGAATGTATATCCTAATCCGGTAAACGATCAGTTGAATTTGAATATGAGTTTAGAATCAAATTCTGTAGTAGCTATTGAAATTTATGATGTAACAGGTAAATTGGTTTTAAACAATCAACTTGGAACAATTACTTCAGGAAATTTTGTAACTCAGTTAAACATGTCTTCTTTGTCGACCGGAATGTACAATGTATCTATCGTTACTGAAAATGCACGCAAAAACATAAGAGTGAACGTAAACCACTAATGTTTGTTTGGTTAGTTTAAAACGCCTGGTCAGTTCTTGATCAGGCGTTTTTTGTTTTGCTACAGTTCTTTGAAAATCAAAATATTATGATACATTTGGTGTGAAATATCATTTTGCTACTAAATATTTTATCTGATAAAGGAACCAGGAATGAAAAAGATAGAACTATCTCATTCTATAATAGTCCTGAGAGACGATGGCATTCTGGAGTTGCACACCAATAGTGAGCATGAATATGCTATTGATGATGTTATAGAAAATGTAGAAACTTTTGGCAAACTTACCGGGGGGAAGAAAGCACCTGTTCTGATCATAGGAGGCGCTTTTACATCGGTGAGTAAAGAAGCCCGGAGTTTTATGGCCACACATGAGTCATTAAAATATTCATTGGTAGAGGCTTTTCTGTTGAATTCACTTGCTCAAAAATTGCTTATCAATTTTTATATAAAATTTGATAAGCCTCTTGTTCCTACCAAAGTTTTTAATAATAAAGATGAGGCAATAGCTTGGCTTTCTACTTTCCTTTAATCTACTGAGCTTATTAATATCCTGGCTGGATAAATAGTTCTGCCGCTTGTATTTAATGCAGATCGTTTTTAATTATTCAGTAAATTCGCAGAGCAAGTATGTCGAATTCCTTTTTAAATACACCCATTGAATATCTCAAGAATGTTGGTCCGCAACGGGCCGATGTATTGAAGAAGGAGCTGCATATTTTTACTTACAAGGATCTGCTTCAATATTATCCTTTCCGTTATGTGGATCGTACTAAGTTCTACAAAGTGAAAGAGATCAATGCTGATCTTCCTTTTGTGCAATTGCGTGGAAAGATCATTGCCACAGAAATGGCAGGAGCCAAACGTACCAAACGTTTTGTTGCGACCTTTGCCGATGAAACAGGAAAGCTGGAACTGGTGTGGTTTCAAGGTGCTAAATGGATAGCTGAAAAAATAAAGCCACATCTTACACAGGAATATGTAGTATTCGGAAAACCGAATTTATTTAATGGTAAATTCAATATTGCTCATCCCGAGATCGACCCTGCCAGTGAGGAGAATACCATTTTTGCCAGCGCTTTGCAGCCTGTTTATTACAGCACGGATAAATTAAAAGGAAAAAGTTTAGATACAAAAGGGATCGCCAAGCTTCAAAAAGGCTTGGTATCGCTCATTAAAAATAATATTCCTGAATCGCTTTCCAAAGAAGTGTTGGAGCGTTTTCAGTTGATGCCCAAAGAGGAAGCTGTTAAACAGATCCATGTGCCGAAGAGTCCGGAATTGTTGCGCAAAGCAGAATTCAGATTGAAGTTTGAAGAGCTGTTCTTTATTCAATTAAAGTTACTTCGTCAGAAAGGATTACGTGAAAAGAATTTCAGAGGCTTTGTATTTTCAAAGGTAGGCGATCATTTTAATACCTTCTATAATCATCATTTACCTTTTCAGTTGACCAATGCACAAAAGCGCGTGATCAAAGAGATCCGTCTGGATATGGGAAGTGGCAAACAAATGAACCGTTTGTTGCAAGGTGATGTAGGGAGTGGTAAAACGCTGGTGGCATTAATGAATATGCTCATTGCATTGGACAATGGTTTTCAGGCTTGTTTGATGGCACCAACGGAGATCCTTGCCAATCAGCATTATGAAACGATTGCTAGTTTGTTGAAACAGCTGAATATACAGGTTGGATTACTCACAGGTTCTACCAAAACAAAAGCACGCAGAGAATTGCATGAAAAATTGCAAAGTGGTGAAATGGAAATTTTGATAGGAACACATGCTTTGCTGGAAGATGTGGTGCAATTTAAAAATATAGGATTGGTGGTGATCGATGAGCAGCATCGTTTTGGTGTTGCACAACGTGCGAAGTTATGGTCTAAAAATTCATTGGCACCACACATTCTGATCATGAGTGCTACACCTATCCCGCGTACATTGGCAATGACATTGTATGGCGACTTAGATGTGAGTGTGATCGATGAGATGCCACCCGGAAGAAAACCGATACAGACTGTTCATCGTTTTGATAGTAACCGTTTGCGTGTGTTTGAATTTATGCGCGAGCAAATAGCAATAGGAAGGCAAGTGTATGTGGTGTACCCGCTCATTAAAGAGTCGGAAAAGATGGATTACAAAGATCTGATGGATGGTTATGAAAGTATTGTGCGTGCTTTCCCGCAGCCGAAATATCAAGTGAGTATTGTGCACGGGCAAATGAAAGCCGATGCAAAGGATTATGAGATGCAGCGTTTTGTGAAAGGAGAAACACAGATCATGGTAGCAACCACGGTGATAGAAGTAGGAGTGAATGTGCCGAACGCCAGTGTGATGGTAATAGAGAGTGCGGAGCGATTTGGTTTATCACAATTACATCAGCTGCGTGGCCGTGTAGGGCGGGGTGCAGAGCAATCGTATTGTATATTAATGACAGGACATAAATTAAGCAGCGATAGTAAGTTGAGGATGGATACCATGTGCAGGACCAATGATGGGTTTGAGATAGCAGATGTGGATCTGAAGTTGCGCGGGCCGGGTGATATGTCGGGCACACAGCAAAGTGGGGTATTGGATCTGCATATTGCCGATCTGGCAAAAGATGCTCAAATATTACATGCTGCACGCAATATGGCGATAGAAGTGTTGAGTGAGGATGCCAATCTGGAAAAACCGGAGAATGCAAATATTGCTTACCATTTTGCTATGATGGGCAAAGAAAGAACCAATTGGAGCAGGATAAGCTAATTTTAATTGTTGATTTGTTGAGTTATTGATTTGTTGATTAATTACTCTCTCATCATCACATTATCACATCATCAAATTATCACATTAGCTAATTGTCCTAAAGCGCCATCACGCCTTCAATCTCGCTCACATCCTTGTATTTCTGAATAACTGCATCCGGACTTAGCATCACTTCTTTCACGGTAATACTCATGTATTTTCCGTTGCTGGATTCTTTCTGAGAGATATTCGCTTCGTCAGAGAATTTAGCTTCAACCAATGCCATTTTTTTATTGTCGGCAGGAATGATGAATTTGAACATATATACTTGCGGCCAGTTGTTCTCTTTCGAAAGTTTGTCGCGGAGGTTATTAAAAAGATCATTATTCATGTTACAAAGGTAAGAAAAAGTCCTTAGTCATAGGAATTACCCAGATCAATAGACTTTATCCTTGTTGAAATTATTTGATGAATAAAATGCCTATTCCTGATTATTGTAATTATTTTTGTGACATGCAAACATTTAAAATTAAAGGAGATCATATTCAATTGAATCAGCTCATTAAAGCAATGGGTTGGTGTGAGAATGGTGGTGATGCCAATGCGCTGATCGATGCGGGACTGATCCGAGTGAACGGTCAGACGGAGTTGCGTAGAAGGAATAAATTAACCTCCGGCTCTAAAATTGAGTTTAATGATCAATCCGTTACAATTGAGTAGTATGAAATATTCATTCTTGTTTTTATTATTTATCGCTTTTCAAGGATTTGCTCAGGAGCCTGATTATAGCAGCATCCCTGACGATTTTAAGTTGACCGACAAACAATATTCGGCCTGGAAGAGCATTTATAATCAATGGCTGGTGAACGATTATGAAACCATTCAGTTTGAAAATAAGATCAAAATGAATTGTAAATCATGCACCGCATTTTACTTGGATGTGGTTATAAAAGTAAATGCCAGTGGTAAATTGGAGTATTATAAAGCGATCGATGGAAAGAAATGTGGTGTAGGCTTTACCAAACAATTGGAACAACGTATGATGAAAAGTTTTTTAAAATTTGAATTTCCTCCTGAACTTCGAAACCTTGAATTTAAAACACGTTTAGGAACTTCTTTAAAATGTTAATGCCATGTTAGGATTAAAATTAGCTACTGACCCTCGCTGGGTAAATATTGTTGAAAGCAATATTGATGAAATATTGACCGATCATGCTTGGTGCGAGCAAAAGGCTGCATCGAATGGTTTATCGCTGATCGTGAATAATCCACAATATACCGAAATGGTTTCTGCTCTTCTGGAAATAGTAAAAGAAGAGGTAGCGCATTTTGAACAGGTACACGATCTGATCAAAAAACGTGGTGGTGTGTTGGGACGTGAACGTAAGGACGATTATGTGAATGAGTTGTATAAATTCATGAAGAAAGATGGCGGTCGTCAACAATCATTAGTAGATCGTTTGTTGTTCTCTGCCATGATCGAAGCACGCAGCTGTGAACGTTTCAGAGTACTTTCTGAAAATATCAAGGATCAGAAATTAGCGAAATTCTATCGCGACCTGATGATCTCCGAAGCCGGGCATTATACTACATTTATTGGCTTTGCCCGTCAGTATGGCGAAGGAATAGATGTAGATAAACGCTGGAAAGAATGGTTAGAGTACGAAGCAGAGATCATGAAGAACTACGGCAAAAAAGAGACCGTGCACGGGTAGGTTTTATCTACTAATACGAATAATTACGAATATACGAATGTGACGTTGTTGTTCAGTGATTCTTTCACACTATTCATATCATTTTTTTGAATTCGTAATTTCGTACAGATTCGTATTCGTAGTTATTAACTTATCATTAATGTTTTCCAAGCTTCAGGAATAGCAATGCTTTGATTGGTGTTAAAGTTATAGCAAACGATCACAGCCAAACCATGTGCAACTTCTACTTCCACACCGTTTACATCACGAACAATAGAACAAGCCATGTCAAAACTGCGGGAACCGATACGCGATACCCAGGTGTAAACAAATATTTTATCTTCTAAATAAATAGGTTGTTTGTATTCCATCTCTACCTTTGCCAGGATCACTCCTTCATTGATCCAGTCGATCTTTAATCCATCTTCAGCCAATGCATCAAAATAGTCAACACGCGCTAATTCAAAATAGGTGATATGATTGGCATTGTTTACATGTCCAAGTTTGTCAATGTCCTTAAAGCGGATCTGGATCTTTGTTTTATGACGGTATGGTGTATTCATGATCGTAAAATTAGAGATGCAAAGTTAGTATTTAAAAATAAAATTTATAATTATTTAGACTGAGGACCCGCAGTCTTCGACAGGCCTGCCTGCCGGCTAGGCAGGCTCAGACTGACATCTATTGCCAGACTGACAATCCACTGAGTTGCTTACTTATCCAACTCTTCGTAGATAGAGTTGTTGCTTTTGAATTCAGGCACAAGTGCTTTCATCTTCGAAACGATCTGTTTATTGTTTTGGGATTTAAACAGCTCGATCAGTTCATTGATGGATTGAGAAACACTTTCCAGATCATATTCTTTTACTTTAGCGATCATGATCTGTTTATGATGTGTAGGAATAGTATTCTCCTCGTTCGCTAATAATTCTTCATATAGTTTTTCGCCCGGGCGTAAGCCGGTGAATACGATGCTAATGTCTTTGTCTAATGTCAAGCCGGACAGCTTCACCATTTTCTTTGCCAGGTCAACGATCTTCACCGATTGGCCCATGTCAAAAATAAAGATCTCTCCACCTTTTCCCATTGCTCCTGCTTCCAATACCAATTGGCACGCTTCAGGGATGGTCATGAAAAAGCGGGTGATGTCAGGATGTGTGATGGTGATCGGTCCACCTGCTTCTATCTGTTGACGGAAACGTGGTATCACAGAACCATTGGAACCCAACACATTTCCGAAACGGGTAGTGATGAATTTTGTTTTTGAATTTTTGTTGAGCGATTGTGTGTAGATCTCCGCAATGCGTTTGCTGGCTCCCATCACATTGGTAGGATTCACTGCTTTGTCGGTAGAGACCATCACGAATTTTTCTACCCCATATTGAACAGAAAGATCGGCTAAATTTTTCGAGCCCAATACATTGGTGAAAATAGATTCAGATGGATTGTTCTCCATCATAGGTACATGCTTGTAGGCTGCTGCGTGAAAAACAATGTTAGGCTGAAAAGTGCGGAACACGTTCTCCATGCGCTCTTTGTTGCGTATGTCGCCCATCACGATCTCATACTGTTGCTGCTTGTATCTATCATGCAGCTCCATTTCCATGTCATATAATGGTGATTCAGCCTGATCGAGTAAAATGATCTTCTTCGGATTGAATTTGATCACCTGACGGACGATCTCGCTGCCAATGCTTCCGGCTGCACCGGTAATAAGAATGGTTTTATTGGTCAGCTGTTCCTTGATAATATCAATGTCAAGCTGGATCGCATCGCGCTCCAATAACTCTTCGATCTGTACTTTTTTGATCTGGCGGAAACTCAATTCTCCATTGATCCAATTGCTTACCGGAGGAACATTTAAAACCTTCGTATTGTGATTCAAACAAATATCAACGATCTGTTGCTTTTTGCTGGGTGAAAGATCCTGTACAGAAATGATCAGATTGGAAACATCGTTTTCAGATAATAATTCATCCAACTTATCGATTGGAAAAATACCAACGCCTTCCAGCTTTTTCCCTTGTTTCTTTTTATCATCATCAATAAAACCCAATACTTTGTATTTAGTACCGGCATCACGGTCGAGCGTACGTTTGGTGATGATGCCCGATTCGCCAGCTCCAAAAATGATCACACTGCGTTTTTCTTTGTTCGGGTTGGTAAGTTCCTGGTACAAGGCTTTGAACATGATGCGTAAGCTGATCATGAGGAAAGTGGAAGCCATGTAATCGATAATGATGATGGAGAATGGGATCGGAAACTTTTGATTGATGAAATAATAGAAGATAACATTCACTACTACAAACAGCAAACTTCCAATGCTCAGTACCACGAAGATGCGTTGAGCATCTTTTGAGCCGGTATATTTTACAATTCCTTGATAGGTTTTAGAAAAGAAAAAGCTCAAAGCTCTAACACCTAATACCACACTGAATACGAAGGGAAAATCATCAATAGCCAGTTGTGGAATGGAAAAGTTGAAGCGAACTAAATAGGCTAGGATGAGTGAGAACAAACAAATGCCCATATCGATGAAGAAAATGACCCATCGAGGCATGTTGCGTTGAAATAAAAAATCCAGAGTTCTCATCAGCCTCAAAGATATAAAAAATGACTGCCAATTCTGAACTTTATACCAATAAAATCATACATTTGTGTTCGTTAAAATCCGGTCACGGAAAATAAAATAGCTTAAGCTATAATCGCCAATCAGTAAATTAAAGAACTATCATGGAAACAACTACAGAATTAAAAAGCGTTGCTTTAGAAAAAACTCACATTGCATTAGGTGCCAAAATGGTTCCATTTGCAGGATACAATATGCCTGTTTCATATTCAGGATTGAATGAAGAACACCTTACTGTTCGTAATGCTGTTGGTGTGTTTGATGTGAGCCACATGGGTGAGTTCATCCTAAAAGGAGAAAATGCGTTGGATCTTATCCAGCGAGTAACTTCTAACGATGCTTCTGTGTTGACAGATGGTAAAGTTCAATATTCTTGTTTGCCAAATGATAAAGGCGGAATTGTGGACGATCTTTTAGTGTATCGTATCAACGATAAAGAATATATGTTGGTGGTAAATGCTTCCAATATTGATAAAGATTGGAACTGGATCTCTCAATTCAATACCAAAGGTGTAGAAATGAAAAACATCTCCGATTCTGTTTCATTGTTAGCTGTACAAGGACCAAAAGCGGCACAAGCATTACAAAAACTAACAGATGTGAATCTTTCTGAAATGCCTTATTATACCTTTAAGAAAGGAACATTCAACGGAGTAGATAATGTGGTTATTTCTAATACCGGTTATACCGGAGCAGGTGGATTCGAGATCTATTTTGCAAATGAAGTAGCAGATAAAATGTGGAAGGCGATATTTGAAGCAGGAGCAGAGTTTGGTATCAAACCAATTGGATTGGGTGCACGTGATACATTACGTTTAGAAATGGGTTTCTGTTTGTATGGAAATGATATTGATGATACAACTTCTCCTATTGAAGCAGGTTTGGGTTGGATCACAAAATTCACGAAAGAGTTTACCAATAGCAAAGCATTATTAGAACAAAAAGAAAAAGGTGTTTCTAAAAAATTAGTAGGATTTGAAATGATCGATCGTGGTATTCCACGTCATGATTACCCAATTGCTGATGCAGCAGGTACGATCATTGGAAAAGTAACTTCCGGAACGCAATCACCTTCATTGAATAAAGCGATCGGTATGGGATATGTGCCAACAGCATTCTCTAAAGTTGATTCAGAGATCTTTATCATGATCCGTGATAAAGCGATCAAAGCAAAAGTGGTAAAGATCCCTTTCTATAAAGCATAAAAATATTCCTTCTCTCTATGGAGAAAAAATTAATTGTTGACGTTTGTTTGTCGCCACAGTTGTATCCTGCTTACGAAAAGGAGGATACAATTGTGGTGGTGATCGATGTGCTTCGTGCAACATCGGCTATGTGTACTGCTTTTGAATATGGAGTAGAGAAAATGATCCCTGTGGCAACACTCGAGGAAGCTCACGAATACAAAAAGCAAGGATACCTGGTAGGAGCGGAGCGAAATGGAATTGCTATTGAAGGATTTGATTTTGGAAATTCTCCATACAGTTATATGACCGAGAAAACAAAAGGTCAAACCGTTGTTATTTCTACTACCAATGGAACGCAAGCCATTGAAGCAGCACGTAAAGCATATAAAGTGGTGATAGGAGCTTTTACCAATATTACCGCATTGTGTAACTGGTTGCAAACGCAAGATAAAAATGTATTGTTGCTTTGTTCTGGATGGAAAAATCGTTTAAACTTGGAAGACACTGTGTTTGCGGGTGCAGTAGCTGAACGCTTGATCAATTCCAATTTATATCAAACAGGCGATGCAGCCTTGGCAGCACTTTTCCTATATCAGCAGACACAACAAAGTCAGGTTAAATTCTTTCATAATTCATCCCACTCCAAACGTTTGGCTGCGATGGGACTCAAAAAGGATATTAAGTATTGTTTTACCCTCGATCAAACATCTATCATTCCCGTTCTGGAAGGTAAATATTTGGTAAAGATGGCTTAATCATCCGCAGCTCATTTATTCTTATCTTTACGTATTAAATGATTGATACGTGTTCATGAAAAGAATTATCTTCTTATTATTTGTTTTTGCTATTATCGCATTCTTCTGGATGCCTTCGCGTCAGCCTGCCTATACGTGGGGATTCTTTGCGCATAAAAAGATCAATCGCATGGCCGTATTTACATTGCCAACAGAGATGATGGGATTTTACAAGCAACACATCGAATATATTTCCGAGCATGCTGTTGATCCCGATAAAAGACGATATGCAAATGAAGATGAAGCAGCACGTCATTATATCGATATCGATCATTATGGCAAACATCCTTTCGATTCTGTTCCTGTTTATTGGAAGGCGGCAGTAAAAAAATACACCGAGGATACATTAAAAGCGTATGGTATTGTTCCATGGCATATCGAGAAAATGGTGTACCGTTTATCACAAGCATTTAAAGAAGAAAATTTAGATCTTATTTTACATTACTCTGCCGATTTGGGGCATTACATTGGCGATGCACATGTGCCATTGCATACAACCGAAAATTATAACGGACAGTTAACGAATCAGAAAGGGATCCATGGTTTTTGGGAGTCGCGCATACCGGAGCTTAAATCGGAAGAATATGATTATTGGGTGGGCAAAGCAAAATATATTGATAAGCCGATCAATAGAGCCTGGGAATATGTGAAACAAAGTAATGCAGCAGTAGATTCCGTATTGAAATTTGAAGCAGCATTGAATGCACAGTATTCACCCGATAAAAAATATAGTTTTGAGAATAGAGGAGCAACGGTGATGAAAGTGTATTCAAAAGAATATACAGAAGATTATGATAAGATGATGAATGGAATGGTGGAACGCAGAATGCGTCAGGCCATTATTGAAGTGGGAAGTTTATGGTACACGGCCTGGGTAAATGCCGGCAAGCCAAATTTAAGTCGATTCAACGATAAAGACATTTCCGATTCCTTAAAATTGGCAAACAAAAAAGAAGAAGAGATGTGGAAGAATGGTTCGGTGCGTGAGATCAAAGGTCATAATGATTGAATGATCGTTAATTTAAACGAGCCTAAAAAAAGATATATCGTCCCTACGGGACTTATGCTTTAAATTTAATTTATTGCTAACTATAGTACGTCCCTACGGGACTTGCGCGTTCATTTTGTTTTATTATTAACGATATGATGTCCCTACCGAACTTTAAGATTAAACATTTCAAATAATATTTCTTAGTTTAAATTTTCATAAAAAATTATAACGCAATGATTGTCTGTTTATTCAATCCCGTAGGGATCAGATATTGGTAATTATCTCTAATAATAATCTTATAAGTCCCGTAGGGACGATATGTAATATAATAGTTGTCAGATAAATTCTTTGTTTTAAATTCATCTGAAAATTGTAATATTGAACGCTTAATTATTTATTCATATGGCAAATACCTATACACAAATTCATTTGCATTTTGTTTTTGTAGTTAAATACAGACAAGCTGTTATTAGTAAAGATTGGAGAGATGAATTGTATAAATACATTACCGGTATTGTTCAACATAATGGTCATAAATTATTGATAATAAACGGAGTGGAAGATCATGTACACATGCTTGTAGGAATGCGACCGGTGCAGTCGGTTTCAGATCTTATGCAAGACGTGAAAGCTAGTTCATCAAAATGGATCAATGAAAGAAGGTTGATAAAAAGTAAATTTG
>JAEUTU010000054.1 GCA_016786925.1 Bacteroidia bacterium | reverse complement strand
CCTGCTTTAGAAAGATATACAGCCCAAAGTGATCCTACTAATCCTGCTCCTACAATTGTTGCGGTTTTATTACTCATAATGTTTTTATTTCAAATAAAGTTGAATATTCAAAATTACGAAATGATAAGCATCATTTCTTTAAATATTTATCGTTTAATCCTAGCTTTTGAATGATCTTTTCTATTGCCTGATCCATTCTTTTAATTTTTGTGCCTTCCAGCTTTGCTCCCTCTATCCACTGCACATAATCTTTTCTACGTGAATAACTCATCGCTTCAAAATTTTTGAGTGCTTTGTGTTTGATCAATAATTTTTTAAAATCAGAAGGTATGGTTACCGTTTTATCTTTTGCTTCAGTGATCTTTAATCCTTTTTCATTATTGATGACCGCTTCCGTTATATATTCGATCAACAATTTTTCATCGATTTGGTTTACGTCAGTGAACTTTAAATGTCTGTTATGCAGATTTCCTTCATTTTTTAATAGAACTTTCTTTTTGTCTTTTAGCAATGCTCCCTGATAAAAAACAAATGTGCAGTGCTTCTTAAAGTACCAGAACCCACATACCATTCCGTCTTTATAATAATTCGGCCCCCATTTCCAGTCTTCAATAATCGCGGGTTCTGCTTTTAATATGATGGAACGTAATTTTTTACAAATAGCTTGAGCAAAAGGCTCTGCGCTCGCAATACCTTCATCTATCAGTCGCGATGCATCAGGATTATGTTTAACCTTTTTTGTAGCCATTGATTGTTTACAATGCGTTCTTTAATATTTCTCCAAAACGATATACATCTTCAAATGAATTATACAATGGAACGGGAGCACAGCGGATCACATTCGGTTCGCGCCAATCGCTGATCACACCAGCATCTGTGAGTTTGTTGAATAGTTCTTTTCCTCTTCCATGGGCAACGATCGAAAGTTGGCAGCCTCTCTGTTTTTTATCGCGTGGCGTAATGATCTCTAGTTTTTTATCCAGGGTTTTATTGATATCATCAATGATGAATTCTAAATAACCCGTTAGTTTTTCAGCTTTAGCAACCAATGCATCCATTCCCACTTCATCAAAAATATCTACAGATGCTTTGTGTGCTGCCATTGACAAAACAGGCGCATTACTCATTTGCCATGCTTCTGCTGTAGGCATAGGAACAAATCCTTTGTCCATTTTAAAACGCGTGTTTTTGTCATGTCCCCACCATCCTGCAAAGCGAGGGATCTCAGGCTTGTTCAAATGGCGTTCATTGATAAAAACTCCGGAAACACCTCCCGGACCAGAGTTCAAGTATTTATAGCTGCACCAGCATGCAAAATCAACATTCCAGTTATGCAGTTCTAATTTTAAATTTCCTGCAGCATGTGCCAGATCAAATCCAACGAGAGCTCCAATTTTATGTCCCGCCTCTGTAATGGCTTTCATATCGAATACTTGACCGTTGTAATAGTTGACACCACCGATCATGATCGTTGCAATCGAGTCTTTGTTCTTTTCAATAGCTGTGATGATGTCTTCATGACGAATACATACTTCTCCCTCACGAGGTGATACTTCAATGATCGCATCATTAGGGTCATATCCATGATATCGAACTTGTGATTCAAGCGCATATTGATCGGATGGAAAGGCTTTTGCTTCACACAGAATTTTGTAGCGTTTCTCTGTCGGACGGTAAAAGCTGACAAGTAGTAAATGCAGGTTCACGGTAAGCTGGTTCATTACCACTACTTCTTCGGGTTTAGCACCTACTATTTTTGCAACGGGTTCTGCGAATTGCTCATGGTATGGCATCCAAGGTTTACGTGCATGAAAATGGCCTTCTACCCCAAATGTAGCCCAGTCTTCCAATTCATTTAAAATGTAATCTTGTGTTGCTTTCGGTTGTAAACCAAGAGAATTTCCTGTGAAATATACTGTTTCGCGACCGTGCATCATCGGGAAATAAAATTTCTCACGGTAACTTCTTAATGGGTCGATCGCATCTTGTTGCTTAGCAAAATCTAATGTGTTTTCGTAATTCATAGTTCTTTATTTTCTTTTTCTCGCAGAGACGCAGTGTGCGCAGGAGTTTTTAGTTTTAGTATTAAAAATTATTTACGATTCTAACTATTCCATTTTTCACAAGGTTAACATTAAAATTGACTAATAAACCAACTTTTTTGTCTGTTAATTTCAAATAGGTTAAAAGTTGCTTATGATGAACAGGAGCAAGCTGTTCAATTGATTTTATCTCAACAATAACTTTGTCCTCAACAATAATATCGGCTCTAAAGCCAATATCCATTTTTATATCATTATAAATAACCTCAATCCCATGTTGCCTTTTAAATTTTATATCACGATGTTTAAGTTCATAACAAATAATTTCCTCATAAACACTTTCCAAAAGACCCGGACCCAATTTCGAATGAATTTTAATGAAAATATCAATTAATTCACCTGTGATATCATTTTCTTTCATAAACAATTTCTCTGCGTTCTCTGAGTCTCTGCGAGAATATCTAGATGTATTTTAAGAAATATTTAGCAATGAGCCGAAGGCTTTGTTCCCTCAAAGATATATATTTGCAGGAAATAATTTCGAGTTATGAAAAGAGAAAAATCAGAAGCTTTATTTGAGAAAGCAAAAACCTATTTTCCGGGTGGTGTAAACAGTCCGGTGAGGGCATTTCGATCGGTTGGCGGCACTCCATTGTTTATTCAGAAGGGAAAGGGATCACATATTTGGGATGCAGATGGAAATGAGTTTGTTGATTATTGTGGCTCTTGGGGACCATTGATCCTTGGACATGCCAATCCTAAAGTGGTGGATGCGATCAAAAAAACAGTTGAAAATGGAAGTTCATTTGGAGCACCAACAGCATTAGAGAATGAATTAGCAGAATTGATACTTTCCAATAATAAGTACATTCAAAAATTACGTTTTGTAAGCTCCGGAACGGAGGCTGTGATGAGTGCCATCCGTTTGGCAAGAGGATATACAAAGAGAAATAAGATCTTGAAGTTTGAAGGTTGTTACCATGGTCATAGCGATTCGTTATTGGTAAAGGCAGGATCAGGATTGGTAACATTTGGAAATACATCTTCAGCAGGTGTTCCTGAAGGCGTTGTGAATGATACGATCGTAGTTTCATTAAATAATGAACAGGCCGTAAAACAAGCATTTGCAGAATTTAAAGATCAGATCGCTTGTGTGATCATTGAACCGGTTCCGGCAAACAATGGTTTGTTATTACAACGAAAGGAATACTTGCAATTTCTACGCGATATTTGTACAGAGAATAAAACACTATTGATCTTTGATGAAGTGATCAATGGATTCAGGATCGGTTTTGATGGGGCTGCAGGATATTACAAGATCCAGCCTGATATCATTACCTATGGTAAGATCATAGGAGGTGGATTGCCGGTGGGAATGTATGGTGCAAGTGCAGAGATCATGGGACATATTTCACCGGAAGGAGGAGTTTATCAAGCAGGGACATTAAGCGGTAATCCGGTTGCGATGGCGGCAGGAATAGCTCAATTGACAGAATGTTTGAAACCGAATTTTTATCAGGATCTGGAGAAGAAAACACAGTTTTTAATCAAACAGATTTTTTTACAGATAGAACATTTAAACTTTAAACTTCCAAACTTTAAACTTTTTTCTATTGGTTCCATCTTCTGGATCGCTTTTACAGACAAAGAATTTGTTCGTTCTGCCGAAGAGATTGATGGTGATTCCATGAAATATTTCAGAATTTTGCACAAAGAATTATTAGAACGAGGTGTTTATTTAGGACCATCAGGATATGAAGTTGGATTTGTTTGTGAAGCACACACAATGGATGATCTTGAAAGAACAGCTAAAGCATTTGCTGAAGCATTGGCTGTTGCAATGAAATAGGAGAATAGTAAGTATAAATAAAAAGAGCCCGACTAAAATGATAGCCGGGCTCTTTTAGTTTGTTAATTATTAAAGCGCAATTAAATTATAGATCCAGAATACTAATCCGCCTAACAATGCACTGATCGGAATAGTTAATACCCAAGCCCATAATAAGCTTACGGTAACTCCCCAGCGAACAGCTGATAGACGCTTAGTAACACCAACACCAATGATCGCACCGGTAATGGTATGTGTTGTACTTACCGGGATACCCATCTGCTCTGTTAAGAACAATGTGGTTGCACCTGCAGTTTCTGCTGAAACTCCTTCTAATGGAGTTACTTTGGTGATCTTTGTTCCCATTGTTTTTACGATCTTCCATCCACCACTTAAAGTACCAATACCTATTGCTAAGTAGCAAGATAATGGAACCCAGTCAGGCATCGCTTTTATGTCAACAATGTCACCATGAGCGATCAATGCAGCAGCAATGATACCCATTACTTTTTGAGCATCGTTACCACCGTGACCAATACTGAAGGCCGCAGATGAAAGCAATTGTAATTTTTTGAACATATTACCTGTTCTTGTTGCTGTTGGTTCCTTGATCTTTTCATTGTAGATAAAAATTAAACAGAATAACAACAGAGCTCCGATCAAACCCCAACGCACGATCTTATTGTCTGCTTTATCTAATTCTTTAACAAGATCAGCTTTAGCATCAACGGTTACTGCTTTTTTGAACTCTTTCAAATTGTCAGCTCCCACAGGATACTTTGCATTCATCTCTACTACCATAGAGTCCAATCCAATGTCAAAGAATTTTTTAGCAATTGGTTTTAAGCTGTCTACATGTTCTTTAGCAACTTCGTAATCATGTTTGAATGTAGGATCAACTTTAGATTTGTTTTTTAACTGATCTAATTTGTAATACTTTTTTAACCCATCTTCAATTTTACTGATGGTTACTTCTTTTAAGCTTACATTTTTAGCAATTTCTTCAGCAACAGATTTTGCTCCATGTGATTCATAGTTAGAAAGGTAAGGAGCACACAATTTGGCGTTTTCTTTTGCCTTCTCTAATTTTTTGATCTTCGACTCATCATGTTTTACTTCTACCTCATACGTGTATTTGTCAACACGGAAGAATTTTTTAGCACTCTCGTTTAATTTATCTTCTTGAAAATCGATGAATAAGAACCAAAGCGCTACAGAAGTCGCTAATAGGATCCCTACTTTTAACCATGTTTTGTTTTGAATGAAGATCAATGTAAAGAACATGGAGATGATCATACCAACTACAGGAGCAAGAAAAATAAATGCAACTGTTTTTCCGATCTTTCCACCATCAATGATCTCATTGATAGGCATCATCCCTTTGCTGATAAATGCATAGGCAAGAGCTGATCCTGCGAAACCACCGATCAAGGTGTGTGAAGAGGATGATGGAATTCCGTACCACCAAGTTAATAGATTCCACATGATTGCAGCGATCAAACCGCTGAAGATCACCGGTAATGTAATAAAATCAGAATACACTGTTTTCCCGATTGTATTGGCAACAGCATGATCCTTGAAAATTAAGAATGCAACAAAGTTGAAGAACGCAGCCCAAAGAACAGCTTGGAATGGTGTCAAAACTTTTGTTGATACGATAGTTGCAATAGAGTTGGCTGCATCATGAAATCCGTTAATAAAATCGAAGATCAGCGCTAACGCTATTACTATAATTAATAATGTCATTGAATAGTAATTAAATGGTTGTACTTGTTATGAGTTGATCTACTAGGAATGTTTTACTAGTATAGAACCAATAACGTTTGCTGCATCTTCACATTTATCAGTAGCCGTTTCAAGCGCTGATAACACGTCTTTCATTTTGATAACTTCTACTGCATTTTTTTCTGTTTCAAATAAATTAGCAATAGCAGTATCAAATACATCATCTGCATGATTTTCGATGCTGTTAATTCTCACCGTTGCTTCTTTGATCTTAGAGATGTTTTTTAAATTCTTTAATTCAACTACAGCTATGTGTAATTCTTCAGAGGATTTTTGGATCAATTCAGCCAATTTAATAATTGGTGGGGTCATTTGATCTACTTTATAAAGTTCCATTCTTTTAACAGAGCCATGGATATAATCTACAACATCATCTACTGATGATACCAATGCGTGAATGTCTTCACGGTCGAATGGGGTGATAAAGTTGGCACTTAATTCATGGAATGTTTCATGCGTAATGCTATCTCCAACATGCTCCAGGCGCTCTATCTCTTTGTATAGTTCACGTTTTTTTTCCGGGCTACTGGTATTTACTAATTCAACCAACACTTTGGATGTTTGAACTAAGTTAGAAGATGCTCTTTCAAACAGTGGGAAGAACTTTTTGTCTTTTGGCTGAAAGTAT
>JAEUTU010000049.1 GCA_016786925.1 Bacteroidia bacterium | reverse complement strand
AGGGAACCGATAATTTATTTCATCCATTTGATGCGATCGATTCTACCGCAGCAATGGATACTTTATTTTACAGCTATAGAGTTCCTTATTTAACTCCCGATGGCCAATACAAAGCCTTAACAGGTGATATTGTAGCAAAATTGAGAGTGCCACCATTGTATGCACCCGGACATACGGTTGTTAAGTTTGAAATAACACTTACCGACAGAGCAGGACACCGCAGTAATGTGGTATCTACAAACGAGATAACGATTCCTTGATCTATAACAGATCTCTCAGTTCTTTCAATGAGCTGATCTCATGTGTGATCTCTTCGGAATGATCTTCTTCGTTTGGATTAAAAAAGATCTGATGCATTCCCGCATTTTTTGCACCCAAAATATCAGCATCCAGACTGTCGCCAATCATTATGCTTTTTTCTACTTGGGTGTCTGCTATTGAAACAGAAAAATCAAAAATTCGTTTGTCAGGCTTTTTATATCCGGCTCTTTCCGATGTAATGATCTCTGAAAAATAATGATCGATACCGGAGTTTTTTAGTTTGATATGCTGTACTTCTTCAAAGCCATTCGTTATGATATGAAGCACATACTTTGATTTTAAATAGTCGAGTATCTCTTCAGTATGTGGAAGTAAGTTTGTCTTTAAAGGGGATAAATAAACATAGTCATTTCCAAAATCCTCAATAAGCTTTCTATCAAATATTTCGTATTTGTCAAGGGCACGTTTGAAACGCTCAAAACGCAAATGTTCTTTGTCGATTTTTCCTTGTCTGTATTCTTCCCATAATGTATCATTGATAGTATAATATTCATTAATAAAGGTAATGGGCGAAGAAATACCTTTTTCAACCAGCTTATACTTGTCGATCAATTCGATCAACGTTTCATGCGAATTGGTTTCAAAATCCCATAAGGTTCGATCCAGATCAAAAAAGATATGCTGATACATTAAAAGAATAGTTTAAAAGAGGCAATGGAAACAGACCAAAATAAAATGGCTCCAAACATATAAGCAATGATCTGTTGTTTGTTTTTAAAATAACGAACAGCTAAAAAACAACCAAGAGGAATAGAAAGCAATAGGGGAGTGATCAAGGAAATACCTGCAATGCCAAATTTTCGTTTTATAAAAACAATGATCTTGTTTTTTTTAGTGAACTTCTTTTTGTCTGTTTGCTTTGTCTGATCATTTTTCTTTTTCTCTTTTTGTGCTTTGAATTTTTTAACCAATGTATCGCTTAAAAAAACAAAAAATAGCACACCGGTAAAACCACCTAAAGAAGTTACAACAACAGTTTCGAAAAAGGAGAATCCCATGGCAAGTGCCATTGGAACGGCACCAAAAACAAATTTTACTGTACTCATAAGGAATACAGATACTATTTCCCAGATCTCCTGCTCCATAGTTTTTTAAATCTTATTTCCGTAAGCAAGATCACCGGCATCGCCTAAGCCGGGAACAATATAAGCTTGTGCAGTTAACTCATCATCAATTGCTCCACACCAGATCGTTACATTTTCAGGTAAATGTTTTTTTGCATATTCTACTCCTTCTGCGCTTGCAATAATAGATACAATATGTGTATGGCGTGGCTTTCCACGTTGAAGCATTGCTTTGTAGGTTAACACCATTGAAGATCCGGTAGCTAACATTGGATCACATAGGATCAATACTTTGTCATTGATGTCAGGGCAAGCCAAATACTCTACTTGCACATCAAAGCTGCCGTCTTTGTGGTGTTTTCTGTAAGCAGATATAAAAGCATTTTCTGCTCTGTCAAAATAATTTAAAAATCCTTGGTGAACCGCTAATCCGGCACGAAGAATTGTTGCAATGACAGGCTGTTCTTTGATTCTAGATAAGGTAGCAATTCCAAGAGGTGTTGTTGTTTCGCGGTTTTCATAAGCAAGTGTTTTACTCACTTCATAAGCCATGATCTCTCCCATGCGCTCCATGTTTCTTCTGAAACGCATGCTGTCTTTTTGAATTTTTTCGTCTCTGATCTCCGCAATATATTCATTGAATATTGAATTGCCATTGCCTATAATATGTACCATATATTTATTTTTTACCGCTTATTAATTTGATAATGAAAGGAAGTCGATTCCTTTTCACTTGTAAATATACGCAATCTTTTGCTCCAAAGTTATGATTAAAACTAGCGACAGTTTCCACTGATGATCCACCAAAATCAAATAAATGGTAGCTATTGGAATAGGTTTTAAAGACATGATTAAGTACCAGATACATAGCACCCCTACTTTTGCCTTCCGCATTGGCACTGCCCTTTAAGAACAATATTCTATTGTTATGTGTAATGAAAAATCCTGCAGCAATAAGAGTGTTTTCCGGATTTTTCACACCCACTAAAAATCCGGAATTATGATCTAATGCAGCCGTCATTAAATTTGTTAATGACTCATAATCTGCATTATTTAATCCTTTTAATTCTTTTCCCTTGTTGTTTTTGAAGAGACCAACTACTTGTTGAGGCGAAACTTCATTTGTAACAGTTAGCTGATTTTTCTCAGCTTTTTTAATGTTTCTTTTCGCATCTCCTTTAAATTCGTTGTGCAAATTTTCGTAGGAACGACCTAGGTCTAAAATTTGAAACAGACGCTCTTTTTTTTCAAAATCAGCTTTATTGAAAGGATTATTCTCGTGTAGACTAAACTCAATATATTTAAATGAAGGTGGAATGGCTTCAAAAAAATCATTTACTAATTTCTCGGAAATTTCTCCGCTGGTATATACGCCTAAATATCTCGTAAAAAGCGGTTGGTAGAGGTAAGGTAATCCTAATTTTGAATTTCCTGCCAACGGAAAAACAGCTTCATAGTCGTTTAGTATTAGTGCCGACCAATTTGGACATACTGCACTCAGATACCACGATTTAACAAATACACTCGAGTTAGTACTCTTGCTAATGCAGGAATCCCACTTTTTAAAATCGATATGACTATGCTCTGTATATTGGATCACTTTGAAAATTCTTTACTGAATGTTGTAAAATGATGTTGTTCTTTGTTTTTAATAACAAACTCTTCTATCTTTTGGATCGAATATCTGGATAATGCTTTTGGATGACCAATGATCACCATGTGCTTGCATTGCTTTTTGAGCAACATCTTCAATGCTTTTTGTAGTAAATGTGAATTATATCCATCTACTGATACCGGATTATTGGTAAATCGGGTTAATAGCTTTTTTCTGTATCCTGGTGCAGGCATTGCTTTTCCATCACCTAATGGCTTATGCATATACGGATCCTTCCGGCCCAGCAAGAATAGTTTCCAGAAAAACAATGGAGAATTGCGGATCGGGCTGATCGGCAATTCGGTGAAATACCCTTCTTTTTGTTCTACAATAACATCGTCCTCGAATGAGTAAATGTCTTTATCGGGTGCGTTCGTAAAATCATAGGCATAAGCATCGGATGAAAATTTTCCATTTCTGAAAACACTACTATCTAAGTATACTCCATTTGTTTGGAAAGCCTTTTTAATTCTGCTGAATGGCTGAATACACCAGCCTCCGGCACGATATGCAAAAATAGATTTACCTGTTATGTCCTTTAATACTTTTTGATAGCGATAAACAATATCCTCGATCTCGGAATCATTAAAATCATTTAGCTTGTATCGTTTTATATCAATGATCCATTTCTTCCCATCGTAATAACTATCTTCCCAGTGCGGATGAATGTGGAGTTGAATATCATGTCCGGTATCGGATAAATACTTTATCTGTTCAATGATCTGTTGGTGATCCTTTTTTAGTTCAGGAAACTGATCTTTATACTTTTCTAATTTCAATAAAAAACCACAATCAACAAAGAAAACAAATTTAGCACCGTGCTTTTCAGATATACGGATCAATTCGGAAGTAGGGTAAAGGATACATTTCTCTACCGTACCATGGTTTTCACCAAAGTAAATTTCATAATCTAATGTAATGTAGATATTCATTTTATTGATTTCCGAACGGAGTGTACATCGTAACTCCTTTGTCATTATAATTTTTGATCATCACTTCCAGCATCTTTTGTGCATCTATCAGCATTGTCTTCGCTTCTCCTACCATCCCGTTCACCAACACACCTTCTTTTTCAAACATTGGTTTAAGGGCATCACAATTTCGTTTCGCAGAGTAATCGGGATTGTGAACTTTTGTTCTCATTTGATATTCCTTGCCCGACTCATCAATCATTTTTACTTCGTATTCAACGGAATCATAAACTGGGTATTTAAAATTTACTGCATCTTCTAATGTGTGTAAATTCGTGCAAGCTCCGTTGAGTGTTGTTCCGAGCATCAATATCTTCCCTTTTTTATCGCATAGTTTTCTGAATGGAGAATGTTCATTGTAAGGTGTTAGCTGACCAAAATGAGAGTTAGTATAGTATTCTGCTAACGGACCTTTTGCACAAATAGGATCAGTTGGATGAAAGCTCCTATGCACTTTTTCTAATTTCCGGAAATATTCTGTAATACTTCCCATTTGAGAAGGTGTATTCTTTATATCAAAAAATGGATGTTCTTCCAGATGTGTTTTGTTTCTACCTTTTGCAGGAAAGCTTGGAAATAAAAGTGTTCCTTCCTCACCGATCACCTCAAATAAAGCATTTACAACAGTTGCCGGACCACCTTCCACAAATCCGATCTTACTTAAGCTACTATGCACTAAAACGGAATCCCCTTTTTGTAGTCCTATTTTTTTTAGATCATCAACCAGTTTTTGTTGCGTAATTCCGGTTTTCGTTTGCTCCTGTAAATGCAATTGTTTTCTACGTTGATTTTTTTTCAACGCTTTTGCCCATTCTAGAACAAATTCAGGTGCATATTTTAAAATGATCTGTTTGAGCATCTATTTTGTACTAGCGTATTTTACCATTTCTTGATATACCTTTTGCCAGCCTATCCATAAGTTCTGATTGTTGAGTGTATCATTATGCCATAAGCTCATAAAGTCGCCATTTACAGCTTTCACCTCATCGATCAAAGGTTTAATTTTCTTCATCGCATCTTCCGGCTTCACTTTCATGTAATATTTTAATGTGCCTTCCATGATGGCAAATGGATGTATTTTCAATTTTGTTTCCAGCTCCATATCCAGATCGTAAAAATTGAATGGAGTGCAAATGCTTGCTCTGAAACCTACTTGCGAAGCAAAGCCCATGGTGTAATCATCTTTAATATCCAGATCGATCAGATTACGATATGTTTCAGGTAAGGTTAGTTTTAAAAAGTGTTGTCTGCTTTTCGTAACATCGCGGTGCAATACTTTTGATAATCGTCCTACTTCTTTTTTTAATTGTTCTTTACTTTTATTAGAGCCATAGGAAGGGTGTATGCCCACATCAGCATAATCGCCAAGCGTTTTTATTAAGGATTGAAACTTTTTACTTTCAATAGGGAGATTTTTGTCATTAACTCCATAATCACCTAATAAGAAAAAATAAATGCTTTTAAATTTATGTTTTCTCAAGATCTCCAATTGAAAATCATAAGTATCGTATGGATCTTTCTCTAAGCCTAAAAGAACTTTGGTCCTTTGTTTTATTTCATTGACATCAAACTTGGAAAATGCTTTCAAATAACCACCAATACTTCTTGTAAATCCTTTTTCTCTGAATGCATAAGCATTGTCGATATCAATCGTTGAAACGAATTGATATTTTCGTTCCGGGAATTGTAGTTGAGGGTATTTGTTTTTTAATGCATTTTTGATCCACAAGGCCCAAATATTCACCAAGGGCTTTTGTAAAAAGTTGTTTTGAAAAGCTAAGCTATCTTTTGCATCAAATCTGTCGTGTTCATCTCTGATATGAGGAAGATACTCTTCGTACCGGCTAACAAGGAAAAAGCTGGCTGAAAAAACATCGAACGGTAATGCTGATGCTTTTCCGGTAGCAAAAAATACTTTTTCATTGTTGTATTCAAAAATAGAAATGTTCTGTTCTGTGATCCCACTTTCAAATAATAAATTCCTTGACGTGAAAAACAACTCATCAGCAATCGGATTGAGCGTATAGGAAAGTTTGGGAGCAGTAGAATTTTTAAATTCTTCCACATTATCAGTTAGCGAAAAGTCTATACTTAAATAGTCCTTAAAGATCAAGTTAAATATATACTTGTTCCTGTGAGTGATTTTATGTGTGTAGATCAGTAGCAATTAAGAAATGTGTTTTGTGATTTCTGAGCAAATAAATTGTGCAGCCTTCCCATCACCAAATAAATTGGGGAATGAGGTTGGCCGGTTTTTAATCAAGTAGTTGAACGTATCGATTATTTTAGCTTCATCCGCATCTGCTATTATTGCAGCATTGCAGTCAACTAATTCTGTCCATTCTGTTTCGGAACGTAAAATGATACATGGTTTTTCAAAAAAGAATGCTTCTTTTTGAACCCCTCCGCTATCCGTTAGTATAAGTTGTGCATTTTTTTCTAATGCGATCATTTCTAAAAACGAAACAGGCTCGGTGATCATGATCTGTTTATTTGTTTTGATAGAACTATAAAGTTCCGCATTCAAATTTTGACTTAACAATTTAGCTGTTCTTGGATGCAAAGGCAAAACGATCTTGATCTTGTGTTGCTTGCTGATCTTGTCTAATGCTGAAAAGATAGCATGTAAACGTTCCGGTTCATCTGTATTGTTGTTGCGATGAATGGTCGCTAATGCAAAATCATTTTTTGTTAGCTCCAGCTGGTCCAGGATCCCACTCTTTTTTTCTGCTATTTCTGAAAAGTATAAGCTATTATCAAACATTACATCTCCGCAGTGATAGATCTTTGGATTGTCAATAGAGTAGGGTGCTGTGTTGTTTTCTTTGAATCCTTCTTTTATCAAATTTTGATATCCCGCTTTTGTTGGAGAAAAAAGCAATGTGGAAACATGATCGCACATGATACGATTGATCTCTTCCGGCATGGATTTATTGAAGGAGCGTAAGCCGGCTTCTATATGAACAACAGGGATATGTATCTTGGATGCTGCAATAGCACCCGCTAATGTTGAATTCGTGTCGCCATAAAGAACTATGGCGGAAGGTTTTTCTTTTAGTAATATTTCCTCTATCCCATCGATCATGGCAGCTGTTTGTTTGCCATGACTGCCTGATCCAACATTTAAATTATAATTCGGTTGTGGGATATCGAGTTCATCAAAAAAAACCTGCGACATATTTTCATCATAATGCTGTCCGGTATGTACGATCACTTCTGTGATTTGTCCCTGAAAATCATTTTTAATAGCTCTGCTCAATGCAGCTGCTTTAATGATCTGAGGGCGTGCGCCTATGATGGTGAGTAGTTTAAGCATATTTATTTCTATAACATTCCTTCATCATTAAAACTGTAATAACCACTTTCAGTGATAATAACATGGTCAAACAGTTGTATATCCATTACTCGTCCTGCTTCTTTGATGTTCTTTGTTATTCTGATATCGGCATCACTTGGTTTTAAATTACCTGAAGGATGATTATGACAAATGATGATGGAGCTGGCTAAATTCTCTACCGCACTTTTGAAGATCATTTTAGTATCTACAACGGTTCCAGAAACGCCACCTCTGCTGATCAGCTCTTTTTTGATGACCGCATTGGATCTGCTCAGGTTCAGAAGCCAAAATTCTTCATGTGGAAGATCGAGCATAAAGGGCTGCATAATATCAAATACATCCTTGCTACAGGTGATCTTATCACGTTTTACGGTTTCTGTCTCCTTTCTTCTTCTTCCTAGTTCCAGTGCTGCAATAATGCTGATGGCTTTAGCATCTCCGATCCCCTTAAAGTTCATTAAGTCGCTAACAGATAACTTACCCAGCTCACTTAAATTGTTGGAAGCTGAATTTAAAATGCGTTTGGATAGTTCTACGGCACTTTCCTCTCTGCTTCCCGATCCGATGAGAATGGCGATCAACTCGGCATCACTTAAAGCCTGACGTCCTTTTAGGAAGAGTTTTTCTCTCGGACGGTCATCTTCTGCCCAGGATTTGATATTTAAGGTTTGCCGTGTATTTTCCATACATTTTGTTCGGTTAAAGATATAAAAAAAGGCTCCGCAATGAAGCAGAGCCTTAATTTATTTCAAGTAAAATAATTAAAAAATTATTTTTTAAGAGCGTTAACTTTTTTAGTCAACTTTGATTTCAAGTTTGACGCTTTGTTTTTGTGAATCACGTTTTTCTTCGCTAATTTATCAACCATCGCGATAACTTTAGGAAGTTTCTCAGAAGCTGATTTTTTAGATTCATCAGTTCTTAGATCCTTAATAGCATTACGCATAGTTTTAGCTTGGTAACGGTTTCTTAAGCGTTTAGCATCGTTAGAACGAATTCTTTTGATACTTGATTTGTGATTTGCCATCTTTTTATTTATTAATACCTGCTTTCGCAGTAAAGTTTAATTTTCGTAGCCCGTAGGGGAATCGAACCCCTGTTTCCAGGATGAAAACCTGGCGTCCTAACCCCTAGACGAACGGGCCAATTATTTTTGGGAGTGCAAATGTATATTAAAATTTTATTTCTGCAAAATTTTCTATGAAAAAAACAAAAAATTAGTCGATCTCATCGCTATCTGCTTGAAAACGAAAGCCTAAACGTTTTCCCGTTTTAATTTGCATGCTCTCACTGGCCGTTTGCATATCCAATACACTGATCTCTTTGATAGAATCAAAAGGAGGTGTAAATAGGTCAAAATCAAGGCAATATAAAATAGCCGACTCCAAAATGGATTTGATCTTTTCCTGATCGATCACCGAATTCACAATATCGTTGTACAAAAAGGCCATTTGGCGCTTTCCCTCAGCAAAAAAGTGATTTTCTTTATTGATAAAGATCCTCCCGATCACATAACCAAGGTCATTCACACGATTGTATTTGAAGGAATCGTTCAAAAAGTTGTAAATATTGATCAATCCACAGTAGGAACGTGTTCCATCCTGTTTTACGTATGAATTTTTCCAAATAGAATGGTTCTTGTCAAATTCAAACACATTTGTATGCATGACAAAGATCAAAAGATCGCCTGCTACTCTTAATTCGAACTCAAATTCTCCTTTGTCCTTAAACTCGATCACCAGTCTTTTATCAATAGCTTTTGCCTCTTTCTGCAGGTCGGCTGAAAGGTTTCGAGCAATTGATTTTAAGGTGTTGAATGCCTCTAATGTGTTGTAATACACATCCTGCTTAAGGCTTGATTTTTCCTTAAGTGTTTTTAGGATCAGTTCACGAGGCGTTAGGTTTTCCATTCAACGAATGTATTAATATGCTTTAGCAAAAACAACTCTTTGTGCAGAAGGTTTACCTGTTAAGATGCATTTTCCTGCTTCTTGTTTATTGTTTAAAGGAATACAGCGGATCGTAGCTTTGGTTTCTTCTTTTATTTTTTGCTCTGTTTCGCTAGTGCCATCCCAATGTGCCATTACAAATCCCGGTGTTTCTTCCAAAATGCGTTTGAACTCTTCGTAGGTATCGGCCACATAGGTTCTGGTTTCACGCATGTTCAATGCTTTTTGATACAAATTATCCTGAATTTGTGCCAATAAATGCTCTACCTTGTTTTCTATGTCAGCCTGTTGAAGTGTTTCCTTTTCCATCGTATCTCTGCGCGCAACTTCTACTGTTCCGTTCTCCAGATCTCTTGCGCCAATAGCAATACGAACAGGTACACCTTTTAATTCGTATTCAGCAAATTTCCAGCCCGGACGTTGAGTATCACGGTTATCATATTTTACCGAAATACCTTTGGCTTCCATTGCTTTCTTCATTTTGTTGGCTACCTCATCAATTTGTGCCAATTGCTCTTCTCCTTTGTAAATAGGAACGATCACCACTTGGAAAGGAGCTAATTTAGGAGGCAACACCAATCCTTTGTCATCTGAGTGCGACATGATCAAGGCGCCCATCAAACGTGTAGAAACACCCCAGGAAGTAGCCCAAACAAAATC
>JAEUTU010000072.1 GCA_016786925.1 Bacteroidia bacterium | reverse complement strand
TTTGCAAGTGAAAGAAGGAGATAAATTAGTAAACAAATTAATTGAAACTACTGTTGGTCGTATCTTGTTCAACCAAGTTGTACCAAAAGAAGTTGGTTATATCAATGAATTGTTGACTAAAAAGTCATTGCGTGATATTATCGGAACCATTGTTAAGGAAACAGGTATGGCTAAAACAGCTAAGTTCCTTGATGATATGAAAGGTTTAGGTTATATGAGTGCATTCCGTGGAGGTTTATCATTTAACTTGGGTGACGTTATCGTTCCTGAGGATAAAGATAAAATGATCGCTGATGCAAACGCGCAAGTGGATGAGGTAGTGACCAACTATAACATGGGTTTCATTACCAACAACGAGCGTTACAATCAGATCATCGATATCTGGACACATACAAACTCTCGTATCACTGCGAAAGTATTAAAAACATTAACTGAAGATCGTCAAGGATTCAACCCTGTTTACATGATGTTGGATTCAGGAGCCCGTGGTTCTAAAGAGCAGATCCGTCAGTTAGGTGGTATGCGTGGATTGATGGCGAAACCGCAAAAGGGTGCAGGTGGTGGAGAGATCATCGAGAACCCGATCATCTCTAACTTTAAAGAGGGATTATCGATCTTGGAGTATTTCATTTCTACTCACGGTGCTCGTAAAGGTCTTGCCGATACTGCGTTAAAAACTGCCGATGCTGGTTACTTAACCCGTAGGTTAGTTGACGTTGCTCAAGACGTGATCATCACGATCGAAGATTGTGGTACATTACGTGGATTGGTAGCAACAGCATTGAAGAAAAATGATGAAGTTGTTGAATCGTTATATGACCGTATCTTAGGACGTACAACTGTACACGATGTATATCATCCATTAACAGGTGATTTGATCATCGGTGCAGGTGAAGAGGTGACTGAAGATTACGCGAAGAAGATTGCTGATTCTCCAATCGAAGCAGTTGAGATCCGTTCGGTATTAACTTGCGAAAGCAAGAACGGTGTTTGTTCAAAATGTTACGGACGTAACCTTGCAACAGGCCGTATGGTTCAACGTGGTGAGGCTGTAGGTGTTATCGCTGCTCAGTCAATCGGTGAGCCGGGTACACAGTTAACGCTTCGTACATTCCACGTGGGTGGTACAGCGTCTAACATTGCTGCAGCTTCTAAATTAGAATCTAAATACGATGGTATCATCGAAATAGATGAATTAAAAACTGTAAAACGTAAGAACCCTGATGGTGAAACTGTTGATGTAGTGATCGGACGTTCTGCTGAGATGCGTATCATCGATGCAAACACTCGTATCGTATTAACTACAGGTAACATCCCTTATGGTTCTCAAGTATATGTGAAACCAAATGCGAAGATCAAAAAAGGTGATTTGATCTGTGATTGGGATCCATATAACGCGGTTATCGTTTCTGAGTTTGGTGGTAAGATCGAATTCGAAAATATCGAAGAAGGTGTTACTTACCGCGAAGAATCTGACGAACAAACAGGCTTTAAAGAAAAAGTTATTGTTGAAAGTCGCGATAAGAGCAAAAACCCTGCTATCCGTATCATCGCTAATAAAGAAGTATTACGTACATACAACATCCCGGTTGGTGCTCACGTAATTGTGAATGATAATGCGAAGATCGAAGCTGGTCAAATATTAGTTAAGATTCCTCGTGCTACAGGTAAAACTGGGGATATCACGGGTGGTTTACCTCGTGTAACAGAGTTGTTCGAGGCTCGTAATCCATCTAACCCTGCTGTTGTATCTGAGATCGATGGTGTTGTATCATTTGGTAAGATCAAACGTGGTAACCGTGAGGTACATGTTGAATCCCGTACAGGTGATAAGAAAACATACTTGGTTCCATTGTCTAAGCACATCTTAGTTCAGGAGAACGACTTTATCAAAGCTGGTGAGCCATTGTCAGATGGTGCTATCACTCCAAGTGATATCCTTGCTATCAAAGGTCCAACTGCTGTTCAAGAGTACTTGGTAAACGAGGTTCAAGAGGTGTACCGTTTACAAGGTGTGAAGATCAATGATAAGCACTTTGAAGTAATTGTACGTCAAATGATGCGTAAAGTAGAGATCATGGAATCAGGTGATACGATCTTCCTTGAAAAACAATTGATCAACAAATCAGAGTTCATGGAAGAGAACGATAAATTGTACGCTAAAGTAGTGATCATCGATGCAGGTGACTCTACATTATACAAAGCCGGACAAATTATCAGTGCACGTAAATTACGTGATGAGAACTCATCATTGAAACGCAGAGATATGAAATTGATCGAAGCGCGTGAGGCTGTTCCTGCTACATCTACTCAGATATTGCAAGGTATCACTCGTGCTTCATTGCAAACAAATAGCTTCATGAGTGCTGCATCGTTCCAGGAAACGACTAAGGTATTGAACGAAGCTGCTGTAAGCGGTAAGATCGATGATCTATCAGGATTGAAAGAAAACGTTATCGTTGGACACTTGATCCCTGCAGGTACCGGCTTAAGAGCTTACGATAAGATGATCGTTGGTTCTCAAGAAGAGTACGATAGATTGATGGCTTCTAAGCGTGAAGCAATGGAAGAAGAAGCGTAATATTCGCAATTCTAAATATAAAGAGGGGTAAACAATTTGTTTACCCCTCTTTTTTTGCAATAAAAAATCATATTACAAGTTTTCTGTTTATCCGTATCTTTATAATATGCGTTTTCGATGGAGTGTCATTATTATTCTGGCTGTACTTAGTCTCTCCGGCTTTGCACAGTCTGTTTATACCCTCGAGATCCGCTCCATCAACGATCCTTTACTGCTGAAAAAGATCGAATACAAAAAAAGTTTTTTCAATAAGAACGATCGCGAAAAAGAATTGCAAAAAGTATTGTTGCGTTGCTATGATAATGCTTATCTGGCCGCTAGTTACGATAGTGTCTTCAGCGATTCACTTACACAAACTGCCTATCTGAATTTCGATAAGCAATACAAATGGGCATATCTCAAACATGGCAATGTGGATGAAGGTGTGTTGAGTGAGATCGGTTTTAGAGAACGTTTATACAGTAATAAACCGGTTTCATTCAAAGATGTAAAGCGCGTGCAGGAAAAACTCATTACCTATTATGAAAATAATGGATTTCCTTTTGCTTCTGTAAGGCTTGATAGTCTTGAGATACAGGATGATAAGTTTTCTGCACAATTGCATTTGCAAAAGAATCAGGAACAAAAGATCGATAGTATCATCATCAACGGAAATGCGAAGATCACTCCGGTTTATATTTATAATTACATTGGTGTAAAACCCGGAGCAAGGTACAATGAGTCGCAATTAAAAAAGATCAACAACAGGATCGCGGAATTACCTTTTTTACGTTCCACCAAACCTTCTACTGTTCTGTTCTCCGAAAAGCACAATAAATTAATTCTGAACATTGAAAAGAAAAGAGCCAGTCAGTTTGATGGGATCTTAGGACTATTGCCTGATAATAAGACCGGAAAGATATTATTTACGGGCGATGTGCGTTTAAAGCTGCAAAATGGATTGGGCAGAGGAGAGTTGATCGATCTGAACTGGAGAAAGATGCAAACGCAAACACAAGATCTGAAATTACGCTTAGTGTATCCCTTCCTTTTTAAAACACCATTCGGACTCGATTATAATTTTAAATTGTATAAAAAGGACACCACTTTCATTGATGTTTTTCAGAATATTGGTGTGCAATATCTTTTTATTGGAGGGAATTATTTCAAAGTATTTTATACCAACAAAACCTCCAATTTGCTTTCTACAAAAGGATTGGAATTTATTACCACTTTGCCTGCTTATGCCGATGTGCAAACCAATATGTATGGTATAGGATTTAAATTCGAGCGTTTGGATTATCGGTTGAATCCACGCAAAGGCTTTTATTTATTGATGAATGCGAGTGCCGGCACAAAAAACATTAAGCGCAATGCGAAAGTCAATCAGGAAGTGTATGATAAAATAACATTGAATTCAACACAATATAATGGCGAGTTAGAGGCTATTCTTTTCATTCCATTGGGTGGAAGGAGTACGGTAAAAGTGTCTGATCAGTCGGGTTTTGTGAATGGAGAAAATACCTTTCAGAATGAATTGTTACGGATAGGCGGCCTAAAAACATTGAGAGGATTTGATGAAGAATCGATCTTTACTTCGGCTTATTCCATCTTTACCTTGGAATACCGTTTCCTGTTAGAACAGAATTCGTATTTGTATCTGTTTGGTGATGGTGCCTGGTACGAAAATAACAATGTGCAGCAATACGTGACCGATACACCCATCGGTTTTGGTGCCGGTATTAGTTTTGAAACAAAAGCCGGTATCTTCTCCATTAATTATGCCTTAGGAAAACAGTTCAACAATCCTATTCAGCTTCGAAGCGGTAAGATCCATTTCGGGATAGTGAATTATTTTTAGTAAATGGTTGTCATGTCAATTAATCCCATATTTTGTATATTTACAATAGAATGGCCGCTCAAAAAAAATATTCTTTAAAACGAAAAGCCTCATCTATTGTAAAAGATGATTTGGTCGGCTATTCCGATAATAAATTCCGCATAATGAATTCTCATGAGGAGTTGGATTTGTATGAATTAAAAAGAATGGCTGGCTTATCGCCTGTTCAGTTACTCACAGAGATGCGCCAATTGATCAATTTGGCTTATGGCATGCATGGATTTGATCCTACCGACTTACCGAAAAAGCATTCTATCAAAATAATCAGATCCGGGGATGAACATATTTGATGATTATACTAAAACTGTTTTGGAAGAATTTAATCGAAATAAGGTTAAGTATCTGGTTGTTGGTGGATATGCTGTCAACTTTTATGGTTACAGAAGAACAACGGGTGATATCGATATTTGGATAAAGCCACATAATGGCTTAAATAAAAAAGCGGCTCTTTTATGTTTTAAAAATTTAGGTATCTCCAAGCAGACTTTAACTGATTTGGAAAATTTGGATTTTACAAAACCAGTTGTTTTTATGGATGGAGAAGAGCCTTTTCGTATCGATTTTATGACTTTTATCTCAGGGGTAAACTTTACAGATGCTTACAAAAAAAGACAAATAGAGTTATTGGATGGTATTAAAATTCCTTTTATACATTTGAATGAATTGATCATATCCAAGATCTCTTCAGGAAGAACAAAAGACAAGCTGGATGTGGAGCAATTGCAAAAAATCCGTAGCCTAAGAAAAGGGAAGAAAATCCCCAAAGCCTAAATGAAAAACAAAATTCTACTTTCTGTTATTGTTGTCCTTGTCTTCTTGCTTTGCAAGAACATAAAATATTTTTACGGATATGTAGTGTTTGGTCCGGAAGCCTGGAATCTGTTGGATCACAACATGGCCGTTACATTGGTCAATTATTCGCAAATACTGATCATGCTGGTTACTACATGGCTGCTTTTTAGGAATAAAGCAGTGGAAGCACTTGGATTGCATACAGGGATCTTGGATGGACTTATTAAAGCCTTTTTATTCACTTTACCCATGTTCATCGGTTATGCATTCTTGTTTAATTTTAAATTCGATTATTCCTTATCTGCATTTCACCGTGATATGGTCCTGGCCGGTTTTTTTGAAGAGTTTGCTTACCGTGCATTTTTATTCGGTCTGCTTTTTTTCTTTGCAGGCTGGGGTTTTGTCCCGGCTGCTTTGATAGCATCCGTGTTTTTTGGAATGGGACATTTATATCAGGCGAATGATCTTGGTGGCGCCATCTCCGTGTTCTTATTTACAGCACTTGCCAGTGCCGGTTTTGCCTGGTTTTATTTAGCCTGGAAGAATATTTGGATGGTAGCCTTTTTGCATGGCTTTATGGATGCCGCATGGGGAATGGTAAATGTACAAGACAATGTAACAGGTAGTTTATGGGTAAATGTTTTCCGTTTTAGCACTTTAGGCCTGGCGATCTATTTCTCTGTAAAAAAAGCCAAAGCCGAAAATAACTATTCGATGAAAGGTCGTTGGTGGCGCAATGCAGACGCCCGCATTCTCTAAATTCTATCTATAGAATCACAAATAAAATCCGTAAATTAGCCTTTCATTTTTAAGGTATGGAGCTTTTGTATTTGATCATCGGAATTCTTATTGGTGCTGCTATCATGTATTTCTTTTTGAAATCGAAAAATGATGCCGGTGCCGATACTTCTGCACTCGATTCCAGGATTGTGGAACTCGACAAACAAAAAGCTGTTTTAGAATCGAAATTAGAGAATGCTCAAAAAGAATACGAGCGTCTGGATTATGATTTTAAAACCTCCCGCGAACAACTCATTCACGATTCCACCAAAGAAAAAGAAAAATTAAATTCGGAGATACACCAATTGCGCAACGAACTCAATGGTGCGAATATTCGCATCGAACGTTCTATCGAAGCATTCAAAGCACAGGAAGATAAATACACGACCTTAAAGGCTGAACTAGAGAATGTACATAAAAAGTACACTACCGAGTTTGAAAATATTGCGAATAAGATCCTGGAGGAAAAGTCCTCTAAATTCACCGAACAGAATAAGAACAATCTGGATGTGATCCTGAATCCATTAAAGGAAAAGATCAAAGATTTTGAAGAAAAGGTGGATAAAGCTTATAAAGCGGAATCTGCTGAACGTATCACTTTAAAAACAGAGATCAAAAATCTGATCGATCTGAACAAACAAGTGAGTGAAGAGGCTAATAACTTAGCAAAAGCCTTAAAAGGCGATAATAAAAAACAAGGTAATTGGGGAGAGGTAATATTAGAGAAAGTGCTGGAGCGTTCCGGATTGGTGAAAGATCAGGAATACCGTACACAGTTCAGCACCAGCAACGATGAAGGCAAACGTATTCAGCCCGATGTGGTGATCATGTTGCCGGATAGCAAACACATTGTAGTCGATTCAAAAGTTTCTTTGGTAGCTTATGAATCTTTTGTAAATGCCGATACAGATGAAGATCGTGACCGTTATGTGAAAGAACACATTGCATCGGTACGCAATCATGTGAAATTATTGAGCGAAAAAAATTATCCTACTTCACCCGATTTTAATACGCCTGATTTTGTACTTCTTTTTATTCCGATAGAATCATCATTCAGCGTGGCCGTGCAGGCCGATCAGGATCTGTTCAGTTATGCATGGGATAAAAAGATCGTGATAGTTAGTCCATCAACTTTACTGGCAACATTACGTACCATCGCATCCATCTGGAAGCAGGAACGTCAGACTAAAAATGCGATTGAGATCGCGAAGCAAAGTGGTGCTTTGTATGATAAGTTTGTTGGCTTTCTGGAAGATATGGATAAGATCGGAAAGAGTATCGAAACATCGCGTGGTGCTTATGATGCAGCCATGAATAAATTAAAGACCGGTTCGGGTAATTTGGTGAAACGCGCTTTAGATATTGAAAAACTCGGAGCTAAAACCACCAAGCAGATCTCTTCTAAATTTATGGACTCGGATGATTCCCTTTCATTAACCGATAATACTTCTGCTGAATGAGAAAGTTGATCGTGTTATTTGTTGTGTTGGCGATTGTTGCTTGTACAAGCAGCACAAAAACTTCTTCATCGGGGAGTACAGCCAAAACAAATAATTACAAGCGGGAGAGCAATGCTATGCGTCCAGCCTTTATGATCTATCATTCGAGTGATACCATTTCCGAATTGCATTTTAAAATTGCCAGCAAAGAATTATTGTACATGCGTCCCGATGCGATCAATTTTTCATCAAATGTCTTGATCTCTTATAAACTGGTAAATAATTATGAATCGAAAGAGATCCTCGATAGTGGATCAGTGCGCCTGGTGGATAGCAATAATGAAGGACTTGAAAAATTCCTGATCGGAAAAATGAACTTTAAAGCCATTTTTCCGAAGAGTTATTATTTGAGAGTAACAGTAACCGATCTGAACAGAAACAGTTCTTATAAAACAACACTTGCTGTGGATAAGGCGAGTATGTTGAGCCGTCAGAATTTTTTGGTGCGCTCAAAACAGGATGAAGCACCTGTATTCAGAAATTATTTGAAGTTGGAGGAGCAAGTGCAGATCCAATATCGTATGGCGAGCTCTATGTCATTGTTTGTCCGTTATTATAACCGAACATTTCCATTAGCAGCACCACCTTTCTCACTCACCGATCCGCAACCGTTTCAGTATAAGGCCGACAGTACATTTGTTTTGCAATTGTCGGATAAAGGAACCGTTGATTTCACAATGAACAAAGATGGTTTTTATCATTTTGTATTAGATAGTACGAAACGTGATGGATTAACGCTTTTTCATTTCAACGATGCATTTCCTGAAGTGAAAACGGCTGATGCCATGATCACTCCATTGAGATACATTACTTCGCGTGAGGAATATACTGCTTTAACTTCCAGTACCAATAAAAAAGCGGATGTAGAAAAATTCTGGTTGGAATGTACCGGTAATATGGAAAGAGCCAAAGAGGTGATCCGTAAGTTCTATACACGGGTGAACGATGCCAATGTGCATTTCTCTTCTTATCTGGAAGGTTGGAAAACCGATAGGGGAATGATCTATTTGATCTATGGATCGCCTAATACGATATACCGTACTGCTAATACAGAGAATTGGATCTATGGTGATGCTTCGAACATTAACTCGTTACAGTTTATGTTTGTGAGAGTTGATAATCCATTCAGTGACAATGATTTTTCTTTAGAACGTTCCGGAAACTACCGTCAGCAATGGTATATGGCAGTGGATGTATGGCGGCAGGGAAGAGCGTATTTGCAAGATTAATTTTTGAGGAAACCGCATGTATGTTTTGGGTAAATAAAGGGTAACCGCAGAGAACACAAAGTGAAAACGCAAAGAACACAAAGGTTAGGTTAAGTATAAAAGAAAAACTTGGCGATCTTAGCGTAAGAAAACTTAGCGAACTTTGCGGTAAAGAATGGGTAACCGCAAAGCACACAAAGTGAAAACGCAAAGGCTGCAAAGAATTAAAATGTGCAATTTGAAATAGAATGTATGAGTGAGAATGAAATTTCTAATAAAATTATTGGCTTAAGCATAGACGTTCATAATGCTTTAGGTCCTGGTTTGTTAGAAAGTGCCTATAAGGAATGTTTGTATTATAAACTGGTTCAATCTGGCTTAAATGTTCAGAAAGAAAAGGCTATGCCATTGATTTTTGAAGAAGTAAAATTAGACTGTGGATATCGTATAGATCTTTTAGTTGAAAATAAAGTTGTTGTTGAGATAAAAAGTGTTGATACATTAAATGATATTCATTTAGCTCAAACATTGACTTATTTGAAGCTGGGTGATTATAAGTTAGGATTACTAATGAATTTTAATGTTGTAAGACTAAAAGAAGGGATTCGTAGGGTTGTTAATGGTTTATAAATTCACTCATGTGAAAAATAATTAACTAAGTACGTGGTAAAAAAAAGGAACCGCAAAGCACACAAAGTGAAATCGCAAAGACCACAAAGTTTAAGTTAAATATTAAATAAAAAAACTTGGCGAACTTCGCGTAAAGAACTTGGCGATCTTTGCGGTAAAATAAAACAAAACGCACACATGCAAACAAGAAGGCAAAAGAGTGAGAATGACAATATGATCTTTGGTTTACGACCAATTATTGAAGCATTAAAAGCCGGGAAAGAAATTGATAAACTATTTGTTCAAAATGGTTTGAAGAATGAGTTGTTCGGAGAGATGATGGGATTGCTCAAAAAGCACAATGTGATCTATCAATATGTGCCGGTTGAAAAGCTAAACAGATTAACTTCAAAAAATCATCAAGGTGTTGTTGGTTTTATCTCTACCATTGAATACAATAAAATAGATAAAGTTTTACCCATGGTGTTTGAAGCCGGTAAAACACCTTTGATATTGATACTGGATAGAGTAACCGATGTGCGGAACTTTGGAGCCATTGCACGTACTGCTGAATGTGCGGGTGTGGATGCCATTGTTATTCCTTCGCGCGGAGCAGCGCAGATCAATGCGGATGCGATCAAAACATCTACGGGTGCTTTGCATAAAATTCCGGTGTGCCGTGAAGATAATTTAAAAGAGGTGATCGATTATTTGCGTGAAAGCGGATTGCAGGTAGTGGCTTGTACAGAAAAAACAGAGAATCTGTATTACGAACCTGATTATACACTTCCGGTTGCTATCATCATGGGATCGGAAGAAGACGGGATCTCTCCTGAATATTTAAAACGTTGCGACTCATTGGCAAAAATTCCTTTGTTGGGCGAAATAGGTTCATTGAACGTATCGGTTGCTGCCGGAGTAATTTTATATGAAGCTGTGAAGCAAAGAATGAAAGGGTAATGACATTCTTCGACCGAAAATATTATCCTTTTGTTTTACTTTTTTTAGTAGTCCTCATTTCCCGTATTCCTTTTCTCTTTGCAGGATATGGGATAGAAGAAGATTCATGGGCCATTGCGCTTTCTACTTATTTAACGAAAACAACGGGCATTGTTGAGCCTTCGCGTTTACCCGGGCATCCTGTACATGAATTTCCATTGGTGTGGACCTGGAACCTCGGACATGTATGGTTCAATTTTCTCTCAGCCTTTTTTAGCGCTACCGGTGCATTGTTCTTCGCTTTGATCTTAAAGCATTTTCAATTCAAACATTATTTTATTGCTGCTCTCGCATTCGCTTTTATTCCGGTGTATTATGTGAGTAGCACCTATACCATCGATTTTGTATGGGCAGAAGCATTTGTGCTGATCAGTTTATATTTATTGCTTCGTAAACAGCTTATTGCAGCTGGTCTGTTTTTGGGCTTGGCTGTTGGTTGCAGAATTACCAGTGGTGCCATGCTCTTGCCTTTCATGATCATCATTTGGCAGCAAGGCAACTGGAAACAAAACATCATTCCTCTTTTAAAGTTGGGAATACCTATGGGAATTGTCGGTATTGCCTCTTTCATTCCGGTCATGCTTCAATTTGGTGCCGGATTCTTTATGTATTACGATCAGTTTCCATATCCATCCATTCCGAAATTCATCTATAAGTTAACCTTCGGTGTGTTTGGTTTTGTGGGTATTGCGGCTATCTTTTGGGCAAAGCTGTGGATAATGAAAAATAGAAAAACGAATATTCAAGGACATTTATTCGAGCAAGGCATTGATCGTAAAGTGATCATTGCTGCTTATGTTGTTTTGATCTTGTATTTTATCTCTTACCTACGTCTTCCTCAAAAAGCAGGTTATATGATGCCGATCCTGCCATTTACTATTTTATTATTTGGCTATTATCTGGATTCCAAACGATTCAACCTGATCGCTTTTGCATTTATTGTATCACCATTTGTATGCAGCATTAATTTAACCGATAAGATCCGTGGAGCGGAGTATTCCCGTTTTGCTTTGAAAGCAACAGTTTCCGGACAGGAAGTGTTCTTCGATATTTTTTCAGGACCTATTTTCTCTGATTATTCCAAACGCAAACAAAAATTAAAATATACCGATGCGGTGATCGAAAGTGTTAGAGGAACAGCTAAAAAAACAGTAATTATTGCAGGCTGGTGGTATAATGAGATCGAAACAAAAATGCTGACACGCAAAAGAAATAAATTGGTGAGATACGAAGCCTATATTGATGAAGTAACGATCAGAAGATACATGAAGGAAGGGTATCGGATCACTTATTTACCGGAACAAAATAAATACAATGACCTGATGTATAAAATGCAAGTGACAGATTCATTGGCGGTGCCGTTTAAGTGAAATTAGATGTGAGACATTAGATGGTAGACATGAGATGAAAAAAATCAATACAGAGAAACGGAGTACACAGAGGTTCACAGGGAATAGAAGGAATGTTTTAATAGAATACTAAAATATACACAATGAAAAAGATAACACGATCATTATTATTAGCAGCAGTTGCAATATCTTCAGTTGCTGCTCAGGAAAATAAGAACAAGGCGATCTTCAAAGAGCGTAACCTTGGTTTTTATGAGCAGATCAAAAAAGGGAATGAAGCATTCAATGCTCCTAAAACAACTACACCAATGGTGTTTAAAATGGATTATTCCAATGTGGATCTTCCAAAGTCGGCTTCAGAATTTAAGACCATTTTTGCACAAAAACCGGAGTCGCAGGGCGAAACAAATACTTGCTGGTGTTTTTCAACCACTTCATTCTATGAATCGGAGATCAAACGTTTATCCAATCAGGATGTTCAATTATCAGAATTGTACACCGTGTATTGGGAAACCGTAGAGAAAGCAAAATTGTTTGTTGAAACACGTGGAACATCTGCGTTTGATGAAGGATCGGAAACCAATGCTGTTGCACGTATGATGAAAAAATACGGTGTGGTGCCATTGGATGCCTATAATGGAATGAAAGCAGGACAGCCCTTCCACGATCACAAAAAAATGTTTGAAGAATTAAAAGCTTATTTAGATGGTGTGAAAAAAGCAACGGCATGGAACAGTGATGCAGTGGTTGCCACTGTGAAGTCGATCCTGAATCACTACATTGGTGAGCCACCAACAAGTGTTACCGTTGCAGGAAAAAAAATGACACCTCAGGAATATTTGAAAAATGTGACCAAATTGAATTTGGATGATTATGTAGATTTTATGTCCTTAATGGAAAAACCATATTGGACACAAGCCGAATATAAAGTGCCGGATAACTGGTGGAGATCTGCCGATTATTACAATGTGCCATTGGGCGATTTTATGAACATTGTTCGTTCTGCTATTAAGAATGGTTACTCTATTTCAATTGGTGGTGATGTTTCAGAAAGCGGTATTGATAGTAAATATGGAGCATGTATGGTTCCAAGTTATGATATTCCTTCTGCTTATATTGATGAGAATGCTCGTCAGATGCGTTTCACGAATGGTTCAACAACCGATGATCATGCAATGCATTTAGTAGGTTATGCTGAGCGTTCAAATGGGATGTGGTATTTGATCAAAGATTCAGGAGCGGGTGGACATACCAATCCAACAGCACCGGGTTACTGGTATATGCACGAAGATTACATCAAATTAAAAATGATGACATTAACATTGCATAAAGATGCAGTGAAAGATGTGTTAGCAAAATTTCAAAAGAAGTAATTAACAATTGTATAACGTATTTTTAATATTCCTAATTTTACTTCCGTAATATTAAAAAAGCAATTATGCCAACGATACAACAAACGTATGAAATGAATGCTACTGCCGAGGAAGTGTTTGAAGCACTTGTGAATTCTGAGATCATTCAAATATGGAGTCAGGATGAGGCAAAGATGAGTGATCAGGTAGGAGGAAGTTTTATGTTGTGGGGTGGACAAATGTTTGGAACAAACCTGGAAGTAGTTAAGAACAAAAAATTAGTGCAGGAATGGTGTTATGATCAGTGGGATGCTCCTTCAAAAGTAACCTTCACGATCAAAACCAAAGGAAAGAAAACTATTGTAGAATTATTACACGAAGATGTTCCTGAACGTTCTTTAAAAAACATTACCGAAGGCTGGAATGATTATTACTTAGGAGCTATGCAGGAAATGTTTGAAACAGAAAAAATGAAAAAATAATTAATACACTAAATAACAGAAACGCCTTCCAACCGGAAGGCGTTTCTGTTATCATAATTTTTTTAAAGAAATGAAACCACTACTTACCCTCATCACACTATTGGTATTGTTTTCCTGTTCGTCTACTAAAGATGAAGCCTCTTTTACCTGGTTAGAAGGAGAATGGAAAGGAATGGAAACCGATAGTTCTTACTTTTTTGAAAATTGGAAAGCTACTGAAACCGGTTGGGACGGAGTAGGAGGAATGGTGATGAACGAGGATGCCGTTTTCTTTGAAGCGATCGCTATTATTAAAAAAGAAAACGATTTTTATTATCATGTAGCCGCAGAAGGAAATGAAGCACCTGTTGATTTTAAATATCTTGGAATAATAAAAGATACAGCCGTATTCGAAAATAGAACCCACGATTTTCCGCAACGTATTGTCTATTATTTTAAAGAACAAGGAAAACTCTTCGCTATGGTAGATGGCCAATTGGATGGCAAATACCAAAAACAGGAATTCCCACTGCACAGCGCTAAATAACTCTTCTTTTTGCTAGAAATTTTACGTAAATTTATATTCTATATTTTAAGAATATGAAAAAGTTATTTTTCTCCCTGTTCATTCCCGCTATTGTTGGCTTTTCAGCAAATGCGCAAACCTGTCAGTTAAGCAAAGGGCATCAGCACAATGCTCCTTCTAATTCAAAAGAAATGCGTGCTAGCAATATGCGTAGCGATACCATTGATGTTTTGAATTATACGATCAATCTCAATATCACCGATTTTACAACAAACACTATTCGCGGAAATACGGTTGTAAAATTTACTCCGAAACAAAACAACATCAGCACCATTGATCTTGATCTTCTGGAATTGATTGTTGATTCAGTAGAAGTTAATTCGAATAACTTAGCGTATACATACAATGATACTTTGTTGTCTGTTCAGTTAGGAAATACATATAATGTAAATGATACAGTAGATCTTACTGTTCACTATCATGGTACACCGCAAGGTGATGCTTCCGGCTGGGGTGGATTCTATTTTCAAAGCGGGTATGCCTATAACTTAGGTGTTGGCTTTGCTGCCGATCCGCATGTGTATGGTCGCGTATGGTTTCCTTGTTTCGATAATTTTGTGGAGCGTTCCAGCTATGAATTCAACATCGTTACCAATAACGGAAAAACATCTTATTGCAATGGTTATTTAGTATCCGATACTACCGATGGAAGTGGTAATCGCACACGCAAATGGATCATGGAGGAGCAGATCCCAACTTATCTGGCATCAGTGGCGGTGGCTGCTTACACACAGGTGAATCAAACATTTAATGGGATCAATGGTCCAACACCCATTGTATTGACAGCTTTACCTGCCGATACTACGAACGTAAAAAATTCATTCGTCAATTTGAATACTGCTTTATCTACCTACGAAAATCATTTCGGTCCTTATATGTGGAACAGAGTAGGATATTGTATGGTGCCTTTCAATTCAGGTGCGATGGAGCATGCTACCAATATAGCCTACCCTCGTGCAACTGCTAATGGAACATTGCAATATCAAACTTTATATGCACACGAATTGTCGCATCATTGGTTTGGCGACCTTGCTACCTGTCGCACAGCAGAGGATATGTGGTTGAATGAAGGCTGGGCTCGCTATTGTGAATTTTTATTCACCGAAGCACTGAGCGGACCGAATGCTTATAAAAGCGCGGTGAGTATCAATCATGAAGATAACTTGCATTTTAATATTGTAAAAGAAGGCGCACTCAGTCTTTCCAACATTCCTCATGCCTATACGTATGGTGATCATGTGTATAACAAAGGAGCAGATGTGGCGCATACCATGCGTGGATATTTAGGCGACAGTGCTTTTTTTGCCGGAGTGAAAGCTTATTTAGCGCAACACAATTATGATGATGTGTCGAGTGCCGATTTTATGAACGATCTAACTACGATCACCGGAGTGGACATGTCCTATTTTTTTGATGATTGGGTGAACAACCCCGGATGGTGTCATTTTTCAATCGATTCATTTACTGTTACACCACAAGGAAGTGATTATGAAGTTATGGTGTACATGAAACAAAAACTTACTGCTGCGCCTCATTATTATCAAAAAGTACCATTGAATTTAACTTTTAAAGACGCAGCATTTAATGAGTTTACTTCCAGAGTTGTTATGAATGGTCAATACGGAACCTTCACTGTGGTTGTTCCTTTTGATCCTGCTTTTGTGGCGGTGAACATGGATGAAAAAATTTCTCATGCAGTAGCTCCTGCTTACAAAGTGATCAGCACTACCGGTGCACATAACCTAACGAATGCAAAAATGAATTTAACGGTGAATGCCATTGTTGATTCTGCATTTGTTCGTGTGGAGCACAATTACACTGCACCCGATACATTCAAAATTGCCGGTATGGGTTATCGTTTATCGCCTAACCATTACTGGAGAGTGGATGGTATTCTTCCTGCCGTATTTAAAGCAAAAGCAGTTTTGAATTATGATGGACGTACTTCTTCATTTGCGGGTAACATGTGGCTCGATAACCAATTGATCACCACTTTTGAAGATAGTTTGGTGTTGATGTACAGAAGAAATGCAGCGGACGATTGGAAAGTGTATCCGTATTATACCAAAAGCTTTTCCGGCAGCAATAATGATAAACGTGGCACCATCACCATCGATACACTTGAACTAGGTGAATATGTTTTTGCGATGCAGGATGCCGCATTAGGAATTACCGAAGCAGCCATGAAAAGCGATGCTCAGTTAACAGTATATCCTAATCCTGTGAAAAACGAATTAAAAGTAGATATTTCTAAATTAAAAGTTTCTTCTACCGATAAATTGATCCTTACGATCACTGATCTTAATGGAAAAATGATCAGAACAGAGCGCTGGACAGGTCAGCAATCTTTAAATAGTATTAACACTTCTGCATTCTCCAATGGCATTTATGTACTGTCTGTCAGTACCGGAAACAAGCCACTGGCGCAGAGTAAATTCATTGTTTCACATTAATTTGAACAGATTGTTTAACGTTTTTGTGAAATTTGTCAAAAAAATTGAACGATCATTAAACAAAAGCATTTTTTGTTTGTTTTAAACACGTAGTATGGGATACCGCAACACGCTGGAATGTATTACCGACCTTGAAAAACATGGTCACCT